>JAFDKD010000173.1 GCA_019307165.1 Deltaproteobacteria bacterium
CTCGGCCAGCCCCTGGACATTGATCTCGGCCCGGTGAATGACATGAAACCCCAGGATGGCAAAAAGTATGTTGGGTTGAATCATGGCATAGGGGATCCACCCCCGGGTGGCGTAAGGGATCATGACGGAAGCGTATTTCCCCCTCAGCGTGCCGCGGTGGGCCATGACCCAGGCCCGGTCGATGAGCTGCTTGACCGCGGCCGTGGCCTCCAGGAAATAGCAGGGCACGCTCAGGATGATGCCGTCGGCTTCGCCCATCTTTGACCAGATGAAATTGACGTCGTCTTTCTGGTGGCACCCTTCCTTGTTGAACAGGCAGAGGCCGTATCCCTGGCAGGCCCGGATGTCATAGTCGGTCAGGCGCAGAAATTCGATTTCCGCGCCCGCCGCTTCCGCGGCCATGAGGGCCTCCTTGGCCAGGATGTCCGAGTTGCCGTTTTTTCGGTAGCTGCCCGCCAGACACAGTATTTTCATGGTTTCCCCCCTCTTCCATCCGTATGGCATGTAGACATCATCATGGCACAGCGGCCTGTCTATCGTCAACCGGCGGGAATATGAGAATGCCGTGGTACTGTAGGGCGGGATTTTACATCCCGCCTATCAGGCCGGCAGGGACCAACCGATCTGCGGCGGCATATAAATACGCCTAACACATGGCGTACAAGATGCCGCCCTACAACCCAACGATTACGTGCACCGCTTCATTGAGCACGAGCGGTTGTTGTCGCAATATTCATCCTCTGAAAACCCGGAAGAGCCTTAAAAAAAGGAGGACAGCCCCATCTATCGGGCCTGCCCTCCCTTGAATGTTCAAAAACGGAAAATCTGTTTTCTAAAGTTGTGCCTTACGCCCTCCTTCGTTTTATACGCATGACGGCCAGACCTGCCACCAGGAGGGACAGCAGGATCATGCCCCATTGACTGATCGAGGGGATGGGTTCCGGTTCCGGTACGAATGTGAGCCCGACACTCGTATCGATTTCGGTGTGTCCGATGAACGTGTCTTCAGCAGTTGCGGGATTGATTCGATATAAGTGCCCATCGTTATCTGCGCCATAAAGGATATTGGATGTCGGATCAAATGCCAAGCCGCCTTTACCGCCATCGATATTGCCTGTTTGCCCCACTTCGGACCATGTATCCGTGGCAATATTGTAAAATATCAGGTACGCCGGGCTGTCGTTAGTAAGTCCATATATTCTATTGTTGTTGGGGTCAGCAGCAAGGGCCTCTGCTTCTTTCCCTATAGGTACTTCAGCCGGTGATTTCAGTGGTGTAAAAGCCCCTGTTGAGGGGTTGATAATCCCGAACCACTCATTATCTGTTCCATACAGAAGCCCGTTTGACGTATTGTAGGCCAATCCTCTGTCGGCATCCCCCTGGATAATTGTCAATTGGGTCGCGCCGCTGCCGTTGGTTTCGGCTCGCGACAATCTTCCAGTGTCCGGATCATCGGTCAGGCTCAGTGAATTGTACAGGAAAGTCTGAGGTGCGCCGCTGAGGGCAAGCCCGTCGCCGTCGGCCGGTCCCACATAGGTTGTAGCTGCGGTATCGGTATCAACCATGTAAAGCGAACCCTGAGCACCTATAGACCCGGTGCTTAGATACAGTTGTCCGTCGGCATGGGCGGGATTTGCCCCTGAAAATAAAAATGCCAGCATAAACACGACCGGAACAACAGAAAAACAATTTAGGTTTCTTAAGCTCATCATCTTCATCAGATTGGTCATTTCTCTCCCCCCGGATCAATTGCACTTTTAGCCTAAGACGTCCCACGCCTTTCCCTGAATTGATGAACATTTAGCTGAACATATCGAAAATGTCAAGAAAATTGCCAACAGGATGCCAAAGAAATGGGCGATGATTTATTGATATTCAGAAAAGAAACACATATGATTAGATTAGAATCATTTTTTAAAGTTATGACATGCGAAAATGGTTTGGGTGAAAAACCGGCGCCGTTTTTTCAATAACATAACAAAAGACTTGCTTTTTGCCATTGATCAGGGGGTCCTAAATCCGCCTCCTAATTTGGACTCGGCTTTTCCATGCGGTGAATTGGGGGCACTCCTGTTCACCAGTGAGGCGCCGAGGAGCGACGACTGAGGCGTATGAATAATACGTCGCAGGGAGGAGCGAGCGAAGGCAAGAAAGCCCTTCGGCTTCGCTCAGGGCCGTTGAGCCCGTCGAACGGCAGATGGCGCCTTGAAGGTGATCAGGGAGGACACATGAACACACCATTTGAGATGGGTTATTTCGTTGCTTTCGGTTTTGTCGGGATATGCATTTTTTTCGGGGTGTTGTTGAGATCCCGAATCGGTATTCTGCAGCGGTTTCTGGTGCCCGCCTGCATGATCGGCGGCGTCACCGGCATGGTCCTCGTCAATTTGAAGTGGATTCCCCTGGACCAGGCGCTTTTCCGAACCATCGCCTATCACTTCTTTATCATATCCTTTATATCCATCGGCCTGACCGGCGCTCAAAAAAAACCCGGTGAAAAAGGAAAGGGAAAAACCATTGCAAAGGGCGCCCTGTGGATGGGCCTGATCAACGGCGCGTCCATGGCCTCCCAGGCATTTATCGGGTGTGTGCTGGTCCTGCTGATGGGCGCCGTGGGCATGGCCATCCCCCTTCAGCTGGGTCTTTTCCTTCCCTTGGGATTTACCCAGGGGCCCGGGCAGGCCCTGGCGATCGGCAAGGCATGGGAAGCCGAGGGGTTTGCCAACGCGGTCAGCCTGGGCCTGGCCTTTGCCGCCATAGGGTTCTTTTTTGCGCTTTTTGTGGGCATCCCCCTGGTCAACTGGGGCATTCGAAAAGGATACACCAAACTCGGGACGGTGCAGCTGCCCGATTACTTTCGAAGAGGCATCTATTCAAAAGACCAGACCGAGGTCCCCACGGGCATGATGACCACCCATCCGGCCAATGTGGATTCTCTGGCGTTTCAGGCGGCGGCCGTGGGCATCGTCTACATGCTCACCTTTCTCGGGTACTGGGCCGTGGATCGATTTATCGGGCCGGTAAGCAGCGCGGCTTGGGGTTTTTTCTTCTTTTTCGGCATGCTGACGGGCATCCTGGTGAGAGTGGTCATGCAGAAACTGAATACCGGCTACCTCCTCAACCGGGATACCCAGAATCGGATCACCAGCCTGGGGGTGGACGTGCTGGTCACGGCCACGCTCATCTCGGTCGAGTTGTCGGTGGTGTGGGACTACATCGTTCCCCTCCTGGTTATTGCGGCTGCCGGCGGCGTATGGACAACTTTTTATACGATTTACTTCGGGAGGCGGGTCGGCGAATTCGGTTTCGAACGCATGTGCGTCCAGTTCGGCTGCAATACGGGCACGGTTTCCACCGGCCTGCTTCTGCTCAGGGTGGTCGATTCAAAGTTCGATACCAGCGTCTCGCTGGAAACGGGCCTGTATTCCATCTTCGCGGCCCCGTTCATCCTCGGCACCATGCTGGTGATCCTGTACGCACCCAAGTGGGGACTCACCGTGGTACACCAGATGGGGATCTATCTGGGCATTTTTCTATTGGCCCTCATCCTCCTCAAGGTGTTCCGGCTGTGGGGAAAGAGGCAGTGGTAGGACGGGAGGGTAGTTCCGATCGAACGCGATTCCACCTCGATCCGCAGTTGAAATGCGGGAATGGTGGAAGAGCGGACTGTTGCCCAAGTCGCTCGCGCTTGCCCTTGGACTTCGCTCAGGACAGGCTCAGGGCGAACGGGGGGCATGTTGGAATCGTACGATTTATCCGTTCATGCTGAGCCTGTCGAAGCATAATATCGATTTGAGCTATAATACATTATCCTGACAAGGCCCGCTCCACCTGGACCAAAGCGCTGTTCATGTGATGGGTACCGCTGGGGGAGTGGTCATCGTCGGTCAGCACGTTGGCGCACCCGCCCCGGTCCACGCCGTCCGCGCCCGGGTCGTACCAGGCCCCCTGGCCCACATTGACGACGCCGGGCATGATCCTTTCGGTAACCCAAACCGGAATCCGTATCCTCCCCCGGTCGTTGAACACATCCACCAAATCGCCGTCGGCGATGGCGCGAATCGCCGCATCCTCCGGGTTCATCCACACCGAGTGGGGCTCGATTTCCCGCATCCACGGCACGTTGTGCCACGTGGAGTGGGCCCGCGTTTTGAAGTGGGTGGTCAGGAGCTGCAAGGGGTACCTGGCCGCCAGGGGAGCGTCATAGCTTTCCGAATGGGTGAGGTATTTGGGTATGGGAGGGAGCAGCGGGTTTTTCATCTCCCCCATGTGATCGCAGCAGATTTCGATCTTACCGGACAGGGTCGGAAACGGGTGGGCTTCCGGATCCGCTATCTGCTCCTTGAACGAGACAAAGGGTTCGGGAAGTTCGATCTTGACGACGCCGTCCCGTTTCATCCGATCGTAGTCCTTAATATCGTGCCTGGCGCCGGCAATCCCCCGAAGGAGGTCTTCTTCGCTCAGGTCCGCCAGACCGGGCGGGAGTCCCAGCCGCTTGGAAAGCTCTCGGACAATTTCCAGGTCCGATCTGGAATCGTACAAAGAATCCACCGCCTTGTTCAAATAGATATAATAGGGCGAGCCGAGCCAGGGGGGTGCGATGTCGTTCCTTTCCATGAAGGTGTTGACGGGCAGGACGATATCGCCCAGCCTGGCGGTGGGGGTCATGAACTGCTCGTGGACCACCACGAATTCCAAGGCCTTGAACGCCTCTACGCCGCGCCGGGTGTTGGGGTGCTGGTTGACAAAATTGCTGGCCGCCACATAGGCCATTTTGAGGTCCGCGGGATAGCCGCCGGCACGGCCCCTCAGCATGGCATCGAAGACCTTGGCGCTGTGGATGCGGGCGCTGCTCGGGTTGGTCCCGCCCCGCAGTTTGTGCAGGGTGTTTTTCCGTGGCGTCGCCCCCTTTTCAACCGGGTTTCCCGAGCCATGGGCGCCCGGTGCGGTTTCGCGGCTGGAGTAGGCCCGCATGAACCCGGAGGCATAGCCCCCGCTGATCCCGATGTTGCCGGTGAGGGCCGTAAGCACGTTGGCCGCGCGGGAATACTGCTCGCCTCTCGCCGCCCGGGACGGGCCCCAGCCTGCAATCAGGGCCGCGGGTTTGCTCCGGGCGTATTCCCTGGCCAGCCCGGCGATGGTTTCGGCCGGGACCGTGGTAATCGCTTCCGCCCATCGGGGTGTTTTGGGGACCCCGTCCTCGCGGCCCAGAACGTAATCCTTATAACGGTCAAAACCCACCGTGTATTTCTCTATAAAGTCCTTGTCTTCCAGCCCTTCCGAGACGATGACATGGGCCATGGCAATCAGCATGGCCGCATCCGTGCCGGGACGGATGGGAATCCATTGATCCGCAAAGGTCGCGGCCGTGTCCGTATAACGGGGGTCAAGGGCCACCACCCGGATGCCCCGTTCCTTCACCCTGGCCAGCATGTAGGTGGTCTCCGGGTCCCACACGGTGTTGGCCGGGTTCCACCCCCACAGGATGATCATGCGGGAGTTGAGCAGGTCTTCGCGGGAATTGCCCGTGCGAATGGTCCCGTATGTGGCCATGGACGCAAACAGCGCCCCCTCGTAAGACGCCACGCCCCAGATACGGGTGAAGCCCCCGAAGGCCTGAAGCATGGCCCCTACGGGAATGGCTCCGTGAAGCATGCCCTGGTTGCCCGAACCGGCCGCGAAAAAGATGCTCGCGTTGCCGTAGGTCTCTTTGATCCGCTTGAGTTCATGGGCTACTTCATCCAGAGCTTCGTCCCACGAAACCGGCTCGAACTTCCCCTCGCCGCGCTCGCCCACACGCCGCAAAGGGGTTTTCAGCCTGTCCGGGGAATAGACGCGCTGGCGGTACGCGCGGCCCCTGAGGCAGGCCCGGAGCTGGGGCTCCTCGCCCGTGTCGCTCTCGATGCGAATGATTTTTCCGTCCCTGACATGCGCCCTGAGAACGCAACGGCCGCCACAGTCGTGGCAGCAGCCCGTGGGCACGATGGTGATGTTGTCCATGGGTTTCATCAATCTATTCCGATTTAGAGGATATTCCCTTTTCTCTCTTATAATCCCTTGTCGCTTTGCGGCTTGGGATGATTGTCTTTAAAAATATATATGTTTCCTGGACCACAAAAGGAACAATATAGATATAACCTTCAACAATAACGAAATACAACCGTTGACCAGGGTAATTTTTTTGATCAGGATGGTCGGCCGTCTTCCAAATCTTACGCATCAGGACATTCTATTCTAAGTGGTCTGGACATGGTTTTTGGTACTATTTAATCACACAAGAAAAGTCAAACGAAGATTTGACCCCTTTCTCTTTCCCTATTCACCTTCGATTTCGATGGCTTCGGCGCCACATTCAGCGGCGGCCCGTCGCGTCACCTCTTTATACTGCTCCGGTATTTCTTCAAATTTGACGGTAGATTTCAGTTCATCCTCATCATACTCGAAAACCTCCGGACAAAGATCATTGCAATTTCTGTCTCCCATACATGCTTTTGTAATAATGACTTTCATTTGTTTCTCCTT
>JAFDKD010000174.1 GCA_019307165.1 Deltaproteobacteria bacterium
GGACGGTCCTCGAACAATGATTTCTCCTTCACTGCCCACCGGGAGGTCCCGGTCGTTCTCATCTACAATGCGCACTTCCGTGCGTATGTACGGCCGTCCCACGCTGCCCCATTCCCGGGGCCTGTCTTCCGGCTTGAGCACGGTCACCGCGGGCGAGGCCTCGGTCAGGGCGTAGCTGACGTATAGCTTGCCGTTGGGCCAGAGATATTTGTCGATGTCCGCCTTGAGGTCCTGATGAAGAAACCCCTGGGCACTCAGCCACCGCTTCATGGAAGAGGTGTCCCGGGGTTTTTTTCGATTGGCTTCAAGAAGCATGCGGTAAATCGTGGGATTGCCCACGATGAAGGTGGTTTGCTCCCGCTCCACCACATCCAGATATTGGTCCGGGTCGAAGGTCTTGCTGCCGATAAAGGTCCCGCCCGCATACATGTAAGCCAGGAACCGGCTCAACGACGCGACATGGTACATCTGCATGGGGTAGTAGATCTTGTCTTCCGGGGTAGGGCTCTGGTTCTCGGTTGTGACGGAAATGATGTTCCACAAAAGGCTCTTGTGGGTCAGGATGGCGCCTTTGGGCCTGCCCGTGGTGCCGCCGGTAAACATGAGAAAGGCCTCGTCCTCTTCCACAAGATCGCATTCCGGTTCGTCTTCAGAGGCGCTGGAGAGCAGACCTTCGTAATCCAGTGAAAACCCGGGGGGGGCAGCGCCCATGCAGATGAACGTTTTCAGCCGGGGCAGCCTTGCCGCCATGTCTTCAGCCCGGCCCTTGAATTCGCTGTGGAATATAAGCACCTCGCAGTCGGTCAGATCCGCCTCAAAGCAAATATCATCCAATGTACCTCTGGAATCCAGAGGCACGGTGACGAGGCCGCGCTTCAGGTTGCCCAGGCAGACCTCCATGAACGGAATGCAGTTGTTGGAGAGGGTGGCCACATGCGCGCCCTTTTCCAGGCCCAGCCCTGCCGCGGCATTGGCCCAGCGGTTCACGCGGCGGTTCATCTGCCGGTAGGTCAGTTTGCCGTCGTCGTCCATGCACGCAATTTTGTCGGGGAACTTGCGCGCGGAGCGGGCAAATGCTTCGCCCAGGGTCATTTCCATTGGCGCCTCCAGTGACGGCTCATAGCTGACTGTTGATATCTCATAGGCAAGATCGGCTTTTTTGTGAATTGCGGCCCGCCGAGGTTATTTCAGCTGAGATCTAAACGCATCAATTCCAATAATGGCTATCGTTTCCCATTGCAATATGCAGTACTCAAGTGCCGGCGTGTGAGATCCCGGGAAAACGGTTTTTTCCGTCATTCCCGCGCAGGCGGATATCCTATTGCCCTGTGGAAGCGGGAGGAGGCTCACTTGTCGGCCGAGGCCGGTTTATTGACAAAATTTAATTAATTATATAATTAAATTTACAAGAAACTGTCAAGGGAAATCCCATGCAACACACCGCAAAATCCGCACCGCTTTTGACCCTGGAAGGGTCCATGGAGGAATGTTATGAAGCTTTTTGAACCCGGACATATCGGCGGACTCCAACTCAAGAACCGGATCATCATGGCGCCCATGGGCATCGGCGCACTGGCCGAGCCGGACGGCAGGCTGTCCCGGCGCGCCATCGATTATTACACGGCACGGGCCAAGGGCGGGGCGGGCATGATTATCACGGGCCTGACCTGCGTGGACGTGGAAATCGAAAAAAAGGTGGAAAAGGGGTTCGGCACTTTCGCACGGGCCGATCATCCCATCCATATCAATCCCCTGTCCGAACTGGCGGACGCGGTGCACGATTACGGGGCCAAACTGTGCGTTCAACTGACCGCTGGAATGGGCCGGGTGGCCTACGGCACGTTGCCCAGGGAGGGTCACGCGGTGGCGCCGTCTGAAACGCCCTGTTTCTGGGCCCCCAAATTTAACGCCAGAGAACTGACCACCCGGGAGGTCGAGGGACTGGTTCGGGCCTTTAGCGTGGCGGCCCTCTATCTGAAGGTGGCCGGCGTGGACGCGGTTCAGCTCCACGGTCACGAGGGATATCTCATGGATCAGTTTCAGAGCGCCCTCTGGAACCGGCGGACCGACAAATACGGCGGGGACCTGGAAGGCCGCCTGGCATTTCCTCTGGAAGCGATTCGGGCCATCAAGGCCAGGGCGGGGGAGGACTTCCCGGTCATCTACCGTTACGGTCTGGTCCACCATGTGGAGGGGGGCCGCGAACTGCCGGAATCCCTGGAGATGGCAAGGCAATTCGAGGCCGCGGGTGTGGACGCCCTGGAGGCGGATGCCGGCTGCTACGAGACCTGGTACTGGGCTCATCCGCCCACGTATCAGCCTCCCGGCTGCATGGTGGACATGGCAGAGGCGGTCAAAGAGGCGGTCAACATACCCGTGATCAGCGTGGGAAAGCTGGGATATCCCGACCTGGCCGAATCTGTCCTTCGGGAAGGGAAGGCCGATTTCGTCTGCCTCGGAAGGGCGCTTCTGGCCGATCCCGATTGGCCGAACAAGATCCGGGAGGGCAGACGAGAAGAGGTCCGTCCCTGCATCGGCGATCACACGGGATGCCTGGGTCGCGTCTTTCAGGGAAAATCCCTGAGTTGCACGGTCAACCCGGCCGCGGGCAACGAGCGGGCGTTTGCGCTTCGCCCCACCGAATCGCCCCGGTCCGTCCTGGTTGTCGGCGGTGGGCCCGGAGGGATGCAGGCGGCCATGGCGGCGGCCGAGCGGGGGCATCGGGTTCAATTGTGGGAAAGGAGCGACCGCCTGGGAGGGACCCTGATCCCGGCTTCAGTGCCCGAATTCAAGCGGGACCTTCGCGATCTGGCGGCATATCTGTCCAGGGAGGTGTATCGGTCGGGCGTGGGGGTTCTGCTGGAGAGGGAAGCGGACGCCGGGCAGATCGAATCCGCCGGGGCCGACGCGGTCATCGTGGCGACGGGCGCGCGCCCGGTGATGCCGGAGGTGGCCGGCGCGGACACGAACCGCATCACCACCGCCCTCGACCTGCTCAGGGGGCAGTCGGTGGCGGGAGACGACGTGCTTATCATCGGCGGGGGCCTGGTGGGTTGCGAGACGGCCCTCTACCTGGCGCAGTCGGGCAGGCGGGTCACGGTGGTGGAAATGCTGGATCTTATCTGCAAAGGCGAGCACAAGGCCAACCGTCAGCATCTTGTGAAACTGTTATCGGATACGGGGGTAGAGGTCCTTACCGGATCGAAGGTTTCGGAGATCACGGCCGATGGCGGGGTGGTGGCGACGGGTGACGAAAGGGAAATGATCAAGGCAGACACCATTATCATGGCGGCAGGCATGCGCCCGGAAAACACCTTGTATGAATCCCTGACGGAAAGATTGCCGGAAGTGCATCGTGTGGGGGACTGCGTGAAACCGAGACGGGTCATGGAAGCGATATGGGAGGGGTATCGGGTCGCCCGCCTGATCTAGAATTCGTCACCATTAAACCCACCATCTCTACCATGATTCCGGACTTGGTAAGCTACGTCTTTTACTCCCCCAGGGGCTGATAAAGCCCACAAAACCGGACTGGAAAATGCAATTTTTGCTCCACGGAAATGGATTAATATTGGAAAAAGGGAAACTTTACTAAATATATAATTATGCACATTATTAGAACTTATGACAATGAATTAAAGAAATGTTTTCACTGTTTTTGGGATATTGCAGGCCTGTAGTAATAAAAAGCTTGACTAGAACAGCCATTCACTTTTATAATAGAACGTTATGGCCATGGAATGCACGTTGGCGTTTCGATTTTTTTAAATCTAGATATCCAAAACCCCGGCCGGAAGCGTTTGGGGAGAGATTAATAGAAGCATTAAAGCTTATTAGAAAAATAAAAAAAAGCGTGTCGTGTTTCCTGCACTCGCTTTGTGAGCAGGGATTCGTATGCGTACTGCATTTTCACAGTTGGCCGGGGGTTATTAGTGATTAGAATTTTTTAAAAGCAATGATCAGCTCTTAGATAAAGCCAAACCTTTCGTGAGAAAGGGACGGAAAGCCACGGGTCCCGATTTGTTCCGGACAGCCGGGTTGCCGGTAAGGGCGGATTGAGCATATTGATCTGAATATGCACGGGTCGGCCGGACCGGTCTAACAGGCGTATTTTCTCATGGGCAGTGGAGGGCTTTATCAATGAAGCGCAATCATAATCGAATCCTTAAGTACGCAAACCTTTTTATTCTTTCTCTTTTCCTCGCCATCACCATCACATGTTTCGCACATGCTCAACTCCCCACGGTCAACGGCCGGTTTTACGGGGACGGCGACTATTCCATTTACAACCTGTACGCGGAGAACCCGGACCGGGCCAAACTGTATTATTATGTGGATGATTCGTCCGCACCACAAATCTATTTGTACGCGGCCCTCGTGCTCAGCCACAATGTCAACGACAACGTGTTCGGGGAGAAGAACTGCAACACTGGCGGTGGCAACCCCGGTCTTGACGCCACATACCTGGGGACGGCGGATACGGGGGACCCCGACACGGTTGCATGGTGCCCGGGGCCGGGACACAGTTTCAACGACCTGGTCAAGTCGGACCACTCCGAGTGGAACCTGTTCTGCGGCGGCAGTCACTGGCAGTGGTTTCAGGACCTCCTCTATGCCGTGGATGGCTCGGGGAACGAAATTAAGCCGAAGGACATCCCTGACAACCCTTCCGGCGTCTCAGACTGGCTCTCCGACTCTGCCGGCAGTGACGGGGGCGGAAGCCCGCCGACTTCCCTGCTGGAAAGCGCCAGTTCGATCCAGTGGAACATGAAGAACAGCACCTGGGACGTATCAGGCGGCGGTCTCCGGATCTATGCCGATTGGAAATCCTTGGACAACACCTATGGCACGCCAGGGACGAACCAGTCCGTAACGGACGACGGGTATCAGGACACCACACCTCCCTATTTCTGGGCCGAAAACAGGGGTCCTGGCTCGGATGCCGATTGGGAGTGGCTGGTGGTCTACGAGGTCAAGCTGGATATCACCGACTGCGGCGGTGTCCCGTTCACCCTGTGGCCCGTGACCGGGCACAACTCGCCCGTAAAGGACGATTTAGGTGAAAACGTGCCGTTCTATGACTGGGGCGACCTGCCCGACACCGGGTCGGGCACGGGTACGGGCAACTACGAAACCCTCAGTGCCAACGGCGGGCCCAGCCACGAGTTAACGGTCGGCCTGTTCATGGGAGACCTGGTGGATGCGGACAGCGACGGCCGGCCGGGCGGTAATGCAGACGGCGACGACACCTTCCCGGTGGGATTTACCGACGACGAAGACGGTGTCACCGTGAGCGACCTGACGAACATGAACCCCGGCGACCCGGCCGTCGTCCATGTGGTTGCCACCCACACTGTTGTATATGAAGATGAGGATGGCAATCCCCTTCCATCCGTGCCCGCGACGCTCTACGGCTGGATCGACTTCAACGGTGACGGGGTCCTTTCGGTCGGTGAGTCCGCTTCGGTGACGGTTCCCCATGGGAGCGACAAGGTGACGTTTGAGTTGAACTTCGGCAATGTGCCGTCCTCGGGCACGGACCCCAGTACTTACGCCCGCTTCAGGCTGACGACCGATACCAACATCACCACGAGCACGCCCAACGGCCCTGCGGCCGACGGCGAGGTGGAGGATTATCCGGTCACCATCGGGGGCACGGTCGAGCAGCGCGATTTCGGTGATGCGCCCAACACCTACGGCACCACCCTGGCCGCCAACGGGGCGCGCCACACCATCTCGAGCGGATTTCACATGGGGCCGGCCATCGATGCGGAAACCGACGGTCAGCCAGGCGTAAATGCCAACGGCGATGATCTCAACGGCGCCACCCCGGACGACGAGGACGGCGTAAGTATCACACCTCCCTTGCAGCCCGGGTCCTCTTCAAACACCCTTTCAATCGGATTGTCCGGTTCGGGACTGAGCGGAAAGGTGGATGCCTGGATCGATTTTAATGGAAACGGTGTTTTCGATTCGGGCGAACACCTTAACGGCGGGACCAGTTGGGATGTGAGCAGCGGCTCCAATAATTTCTCGTACTCGATACCCGCCGACGCAGTCCCCGGCACGACCTACGCCAGGTTCCGCCTGAGCAGCGCGGGAAGCCTCGCGCCTACGGGCAGCGCCGCGGACGGCGAGGTAGAGGATTACAAGGTCACAATCGACGACAACCCCGATATCGACATCGAAAAGGCCACCAACGACGAGGACGCGGACGATCCCCCGGGCCCGAACGTGCCCGTGGGCAGCACGGTCACCTGGACCTACGTGGTGACCAACACCGGCAACGTGACGCTCTACGACCTCGTGGTCACGGACGACAAGATCACGAATGACGCATCGGAGATCGATTGCGGGGGCGGTAACAATACGATCGCCAGCCTGGCGCCCCAGGCCGATCAAACCTGCACGGCCACGGGCACGGCGGTGGATACCTCCGGTATGACCGATGGCGCTTACGAGAACACCGGCAGTGTGGTGGGCTGGA
>JAFDKD010000884.1 GCA_019307165.1 Deltaproteobacteria bacterium
CCATGAAAATCCCGTACGATTATCTCGATAAAGTCTTTATCGGACATCTCCACGCGGACCACATCGGTGATCTTGACGCGCTGTGGATAGGCGGTGTCATCTCCAACCGTCAGCGACCGCTCCGCGTCTGGGGG
Source organism: Deltaproteobacteria bacterium (assembly GCA_019307165.1). Taxonomy (GTDB): domain Bacteria; phylum Desulfobacterota; class DSM-4660; order Desulfatiglandales; family Desulfatiglandaceae; genus JAFDKD01. Next base: position 135 of record JAFDKD010000884.1, read on the forward strand.
CCAAGCGGGGCTAAAGAGGAACACGGAACCAAGTACATGGTCGACCACATGAAAAAGATGTATGCCTGGGACTGGGCTTCGCGTCAAGGCAATGTCAACACCAGGGGCTTTCAGGTGGATGTGACGGAGTTCAACTACAAGGCTGTCAACAAAGAGATATACAACGAAAATGGTGTGTCGATTCGGACGATCCCGGCGATTCACGCGCTGGACGGGTCCGTAAGCTTTATTCTTGAGTGGAACGGGCTCAAGTTTTCATTCAGCAGCGATACCTACCCCAACAAATGGTGGATGGAATATACAAAAGAAAGTGACTTGGCGATCCACGAATGTTTTGCACCGCCGTCCATAATGGTGGGAAAGCAGAATTTCGCGGTAGGGGACGCCCTTAACGTAGCAACTCAGGTCCACACGTCACCCGCCATGTTCGGAAAAGTGATGAGCATGATGAAACCCAGGATGGCGGTTGGCTATCACGTATTTAATGATTTCGACACCAAACCCCAGATCATGTCTGAAATCCGCAAAACGTATGATGGGCCGGTTGAACTGGCCGTGGATTACATGGTCTTCAATGTGACCAAAGACGATATCAAGGTTCGGATGGCCGCCATAGACGAAGATATATGGCCGCAGCCATCGATAACCAAGACGTTGCCCGCAAACCCCAAAGACAGAGTTGGATTTTCAAAATATATATTCGGGGGACGTGTTGTGTTTGAAGATGTGATTAAATTTTACTATGAACAAACCAACAAAATGTTCGGCACGGACTATAAGCCCCCAAAATAGGCAACCGTCGGACTCATTTCACGGCAACGGCCGACAGCGCCGAGGGGCGTTTTCGGCTGTTGTCAGCTGTTGTTTTTCCGATTTATAATGGAGACTTGATCATGCGATTTCGAACGATGTGGCCGGTGATATTCATTTTGATATTGGGAACGCCCTGCTCGCCGGTTCTCGCGGATCAGGACATGGCCAAGCAGTCGCAGAACCCACTGGGCACGATCATCAGCATGCCCTTTGAAAACAACTTCTATTTCGGCATCGGCCCATCGGATGCAACGGCATACGTGCTCGACATGAAGCCCGTATACCCGGAATGACGGTTGCGCGACAACCGCCCAAGCAGCGTGCGATCTCTTTGAAAAGGCCTATTAGGTCATTCCCGCAGAAGCGGAAATCCAGACGAACGGGGACCTGGATACCCGCCTGCGCGGGTATGACGGATTGGTATTGCAAGAGGATGTGTAAACATTGACTTCGGATGAACCCAGCTGAGGTTTGATTTATCGATTGAAATTTTGCGCCCATCAGGGGGCCGTCCTGAGGCTGGGCGCCTGTCTTGGCGATGCAGAGGTAAAGCATGGCGGGACTCTTCGGGGAAAGAGTCATTGCTCCGGCCGGTCAATATAGTATAAAATGAAAGCATGAAATACCGAACATTTCTTTTCATACCGTTTTTAATCTGCCTCAGCTGCACCCTCCAAAGTCCGGCCATTGCCGACTGGATCAATCTCTCCGGCGCGGAGAATTCCCCCAACATCGCGGAAATCCATATCAACGACGATCATGTGCGGATCGAACTGGAAATCTTCATAAAGGATATTGTCGCGTTTGACCGTCTGATTCCCGATGCGTTCTTCAAAGGCACCGACATAAACAGACCGCCCCTCGAGGAACGCATGCGGCGGTTTTCGAACGAAGATCTTCAAATCATCGCCGACAAGGAAAAAAATCTACAGGCAACACTCAAGCTCGCTGAGCCGCGCTTCCGCAAGGACCGTCCCTCCCCCTATGCCGGGAAGATCAACCCTTACACGCTTCAGATCATACCGGGACCGCCGGAGGACAAGCGCGTACTCTATGCGGAGCTGGTCTACCCTTTCGACGGGAAACCCGGGTCGTTGACCATCATTCCCCCTCGGGATGAAAAGGGCTTTATCAGGGCCTCGATCGGGTTCATGACCTTTCACAACCGGGTGCCCATCAACGATTTCCGGTTCCTGTCCGAGCCGTCCACGGTGACGCTCGACTGGTCGGATCCCTGGTATTC
>JAFDKD010000175.1 GCA_019307165.1 Deltaproteobacteria bacterium
CGTGATGTCGAGAATGCCCAGAAGCGGGATAATGTTCCCCAGTTCGCCGATGGTTTTTTGCAGGCGGGCGGCCAAATAGGCGCCGCCGGTGCGGATGCCGACCAGAACGATCTCTTTGAGGGCGGAATTGTTTTCAACAATCTTCCGGGCGATCATTTCTATTTTTTCGGTGATATCTTTTTCTTCCAGTATGACCGTTTTTTTCATGACCAAGATGCTTCCCTAACTGAAACTACAAAATTTAAAAATTTATCAAATTCAACTAGTCTTGTCAATCAAATTGCTATAGCAGCTTGAAAAAGCTCGCTCGATTTTATAGTATATGCCCTGAACTTCACATCACACACCGCAGGACACAGGCTCATGGAAGATCGATTAGACGCGACCCCATTGTATAAAAAGCTGGATTACCGCTTCAGGGACCCGTCCCTGCTCGAACAGGCGTTTCGCCATGCCTCGTATGTGAATGAGCGTCCGTTCGACCACCTCAAGGACAATGAGCGACTCGAATTCCTCGGCGACGCCGTCCTCGATTTGGCGGTCAGCCATCTGTTGATGGCGGCCTTTCCCGATGCCGATGAGGGCACGCTTTCCAAGTTTCGGGCCACTGTCGTGGATGAGTTCGGGCTCCATCAGGTGGCCTTGAGACTCGAACTGGGGGATTACCTTGCTCTCGGCAAAGGCGAGGCGCAGAGCGCCGGAAGAAAAAAACCGTCCATACTCGCGGGCACGGTTGAAGCGCTTATGGGCGCCGTCTACCTGGACGCGGGGTTTGATCGGACCCTGGATATGATTCGGCGGTTGTTTCAGCCGCTGCTGGAGCGTGTCGGGACCGAAAAAATGGCCCGGGACTTCAAAAGCCTGCTCCAGGAACATACCCAACGGGCCCACAAGCACCTGCCGAGCTACCGGTTAACGGGAGAAGAAGGCCCCCCCCACGACAAGATATTTACGGTGGCGGTAATGCTCGGTGGAAAAATCATGGCCGAGGGCCGGGGCAAGAGCAAGAAGGAAGCGGAACAGACGGCGGCAAGAGGGGCATTGGAACGGCTTGCAGAGGAACATTGAGGAATGAGACCCTTCATCGTGCCCATATTCATTCCCCATGAGGGATGCCCCCACCGGTGCCTTTTCTGCGAGCAGGGTCGCATTACGGGTGTCACCCCCGGCCGCGTCAGTGCGGCGAAAGTCGAGCGGCTCCTGAATATGGCCCTTTCTTCCACGGGTTTTCATCCCGAGCGCCATCCTCAGGTGGCCTTTTACGGTGGTACGTTTACCGGCCTTCCCCTTGAGCGAATGGAGGAACTCCTGGGTGCGGCGGCGCCTTACCTTCACTCGGGTCGATTCAGGTCCATTCGGGTGTCTACACGGCCCGACGCCTTGGACGCCGAGCGCCTCGATCTGATGAAGCGGCATGGCGTCGAAACGGTGGAAGTGGGGGCGCAATCCATGAACGACAGGGTCCTGTCCCTCTCCCGGCGGGGCCATGGGGCGGATGACACGGTTAGGGCGGTCCAACGGCTCAAAGCATACGGTTTCAACGTGGGGCTGCAGCTGATGCCCGGACTTCCCGGCGATTCGCCGGAGGTTTTCCGCTCCACCGTGGCGGCGTGCCTTGCGATGCGCCCTGACACGATCCGCCTGTATCCGGCGCTCGTTATAAAGGGAACGGGGCTGGCGGAGCGATATGAAGCGGACGCTTACCGGCCTTGGTCGCTGGAAACGGCTGTCCGGGCGTGTGCGGAAGCCTGCGAGCGTTTCGAGAACGAAGGCATACCGGTCATTCGGTTGGGTCTCATGGACACGCCCGATCTTTCACGGGAGGGCCGCGTTCTGGCCGGGCCGCGCCATCCCGCCTTCGGCTTTCTGGTTCGCTCGAAAATGCGTCTCAAGGCATTGTCGCGCGACCTGCCGCGCCCTGGAGAGACCGAGCGGATTTACATCCGCGTGCCTGAACGGGAGATTCCATTGGTCCGGGGGCACAGGAATGAGGGGACCCGGTGGATCGAACAAATAACGGGGGCCGCTGTCGTAAGCGTTACGGCCGATGACAGCCTTCCTCCAGGAAAGGCGAGGATTGACAAGACATGAGCTTTACTTCCGGATTCATCGGTATCATGGGGCCGCCGAATGTGGGCAAATCCACCCTGCTAAACCGTATTCTGGGCGAAAAACTGGCAATCGTTTCTCCCAAGCCCCAGACCACCCGAAACCGGATCATGGGGATCTATCACGGCGAGGCCTGCCAGATGGTATTCGTGGACACGCCGGGAATACACAAGGCCCAAACGGCCCTTCACGAGAGCATGGTGGCCTCCGCCAAATCGGTTTCACAGGAGGTGGACCTGGTGCTGGTGATGGTCGAGGCGATTCGACCTTATGATCCCGAGGTCGCGTCGCTTCTCAACCACTTAAGGACTTCCAAAAAACCCGCATTTCTCGTGATCAACAAGATAGATTTAGCGCAGAAGGAGGCCCTTTTGCCCATCATGGACCGCTATGGGCATGCCTATCCGTTGCGGAGCATCATCCCTGTTTCGGCGCTTGACGGCGAGGGCGTGGAGACGCTCCTCGATACCCTGCGCCGGGAACTGAAACCGGGTCCCCCCTTTTTTCCGACGGATATGAAAACCGATCAGTCGGAACGCTTCATGATAGGTGAAATCGTCCGGGAAAAAATTTATTACCTCACGCGACGAGAGCTTCCCTATTCATCGGCCGTCACCGTAGAAACCGTTGAGGATATCCCGGAAAAAGGTCTCCTTTCCATCTCGGCCTGCATCCATGTGGAAACGCCGTCCCAGAAAAAAATTGTCATCGGAAAAGGCGGTCAAATGGTCAAGGCCATCGGCCGTTCGGCCAGGCTCGATCTGGAGAAGCTTTTCGGCGTGAAGGTCTACCTGGAACTCCGGGTGCGGGTCGAAAAGAACTGGAGCAGGGACCCGAAGGCGCTGAGGCGTCTTGGATATTAAAAAAGCCGGCAGCTTTTCGGGCTGCCGGCTTTCTTAGGAGGAAAGAGTAAAAGAGGAAAGAGATGATGGTTTATTCATATAGCAAGGTGCGTGCCAAAGATGCCATTTCATTCATTGATTCATTCAACTTATTGTTTTTTAAGGGAAATTTTAATTTTCCGCTGTCTTGCCCGTGAAACCGGATTTTACCAAAAGTACAACATTTTGTACCTTATTCGGCCGTGAAATGACGGTGGGCCAATAACTCCTCTATTTTATTAGGAAAATATGAGTACAAGATTTTTTACCGCTAAACGGTGATGTTGTACTTTTTCATCTTGTGCTGGATCAGGCTCTTGGTGATGCCCAGCATCTCCGCCGCATGGGACTGCACGTTGCCGCACTGAACCAGGGCCCTGCGGATCAACTTTTCCTCTATTTGTTCCAAGGCCCCGGGCAACGGCACGCCGGGCGGAATGAACCGTTCCACATCGAAATCGGCCTCCGCGCCCTTCAGCTCTTCGGGAAAATCATCCGGGGTGATAAAACCGTCTGAATTGAGGACCACGGCCCTCTCGATAACGTTTTCCAACTCCCTGACATTTCCGGGCCATGCGTAACCGTAAAGCATTTTTCGGGCCTCGGGACTCAGTTCGATCTTTTGGCCCGCTTCGGTTCGGTATTTCTCGATGAAATGGTTGATCAGCAGCGGGACGTCGTCAAGCCTTTCTTTCAGGGAAGGGACCTCGATCTGAATCACGTTGAGACGGTAGAAAAGGTCTTCCCGGAAGGTCTCGTTTGCCACGTCCTCTTTGATGTTTTGATTGGAGGCCGACAAGACCCGCACGTCCACCTTGATGGTCCGGGTCCCGCCCACCCGCTCGAACTCCATCTCCTGGAGCACCCGGAGAAGCTTTACCTGAAGTTGCGGGGGCATGTCTCCCACCTCATCCAGGAACAGGGTGCCCCCGTCGGCCAGCTCGAACCGACCCTTTTTCATGGCCACTGCACCGGTGAAGGCCCCTTTCTCGTGACCGAACAACTCGCTTTCAAGGAGCGTTTCGGTCAACGCGCCGCAATTGATGGAGATGAAGGGACGGTCTTTTCGAGGGCTGTTGTAATGAATGGCCTTTGCGATAAGCTCCTTTCCCGTTCCCGAAGGTCCGGTGATCAAAACGCTGGCCTTGGTCTGGGCCACTTTGCTGATCAGGTCGAATACCTTGCGCATGGGTTTGCTTTTTCCGATGATGTTGTCGAACCTGAAACGATCGGAAAGCGCCTGGCTCAACATCCGGTTTTCCTTGACCAAACGGTAATTTTCAAGCGCCTTTCCCACGGTCATCTTGAGCTGCTCGTTTTGAAAGGGCTTGGTAATGTAGTCGAATGCCCGCTTTTTCATGGCTTCGACCGCCATTTCGATGGTACCGAAAGCCGTCATCATGACCACGGGGATTTCGGGTTTCACTTTCTTGCATGATTCCAGCAGTTCCATGCCGCTCATCCCGGGCATCTTCATGTCCGTGACCACCAGATCGATGTCTCCCTCGCTCACCATCTGAAGCGCGTCAACGCTGTTGTTTGCCGTGACAATCTCATAGCCTTCCGGCGTCAGCAGGGCTTCCAGGACAAGACGATAGTTCTTTTCGTCGTCTACGATAAGGATCGTTTCCATGTTTACCCCTTGGGCAGCGTAATGCTGACCGTGGTTCCCTTCCCCTCCCTGCTGTCGATATGAATCGCGCCCCGGTGTCCTTCGATGATATTGCGGACAATTGACAACCCCAGGCCGCTGCCCTTGTCCTTGGTCGTGAAGAAGGGGTCGAATATCTTGCTGAGATCTTCCTCGGCGATGCCCGCCCCGGTATCGGAGACCCCGATAACGTAGCCGTCCTTTACTTCCGACACGTCAACGTTAATCGATCCGCCACTCTCCATGGATTGAATGGCGTTCACGAAAATATTGAGAAATGACCGGTACAGCAGGTGGGGGTCGCCGTGCAACTTGAAAGAGCGGCCGTTGAGATTGTGGCGCACGGAAATGTTTTCTTTATTCAGTTCGGGTTCAAGAAAATGGAGGTTCTTGGTGATCAGTTCCTCCAGATAGCATTCCTGGTAGTTGGGTTCCTTGGGCCGCGCAAAGTCCAGAAATTCGGTGACAATGTTGTCCAATCGGTCGGATTCCTCGACGATAACGGCGGAAAGCCGCTTCTGTCCCTGTTCCGAATCGGACATGCTCCCGAGCAGTTCGGCCGTGCTTTTGATGATCCCCAGCGGGTTTCGGATTTCGTGCGATACTCCGGCGCACATTTTCCCCAGTGCCGCCAGGCGTTCGGCCTGATCCAATTTGGACTGAAGTTCCCTTTGGCGGGCGGCCCGCTCTTCAAGTATGGTTTCGGCCTTGCGGACGATCAGCAGCAGGGCCACGAAAATAAGCCCCATGATCAGGATGGAAAGCCCGAATATGAGATACTGGAGTTTTACGATGTTCCGATATTGGGGGGTCATATCCTGGATTATTTCAAAAACCGCCAGGACATGCCCTTTGTCGCCCGTAAAGGGATCCATTCCCCGGAAGGGCACATAGGTCCTCAGTTGCCTGCTGCCGCGGATCCCCGGCCCCCAGAAACTGTCGCCTTCCGAGATAAACCCGACGGAATACTCGCCCTTGAGGGCCTTTTCATAACCGGGACCCCGGTTGGTGACCTTGCCCGGCAACGCGGGGTCGGTACTGTAAACCACAATCCCCCGATCCAAATCGTAGATGTTTACCAACTCGATGTTCAGTCCGTGGATGGTGTTTTTGACGATCTTGTCCATCCACTCGTACTGCTTCCTCTCCCTCAGGCGGATTTTGCCGAAACTCCGGGTCACCGGGATCACGAAATTCTGGAAGACCTGGTGATTGAGGTTTTCGCCCAGCAGCAGGGCATAACTTTCGTAGCTCTCGATCAGGCTGTCCTTGGCCTGCTGGGAGATCACCACGGAAAAAGGGAAACTGAACAGGAACAGGACGATAAAGCTCGCGTAGGCAAAAAACTTGACCAGGCGAAACTGCCTTTCCTGGGTTTCGCGTTTTGATTGAGGGGCTGCCATGGCATTATCCGTGTAAAGAGACGCCTTTGTAAATTCATCACGAAGAACACGAAGGAATTAATTCAAAAAAATAGGATTCGAGGGGCCAAGGATTCAAGTGAAATAATTCAGAATCAACAGAGCGAAAACATTCGCTCGACCCCTTGACTCCTGGAATCCTTGAACCCTTTTTTGAGTTCATATCCACTTCGTGCGCTTCGTGGTGAATGTCTGCAATTTTCAGTGCATATTCTATTCCCAAAATCCATTTCAGGTCAATGTTCCTGTCCCCACAGTTATTGACGGAACCGCATGACGAATGTATTGAAAGGGTAGCCTAAAAATGGCCCGGAGAACGAGAATGAACAAAACACAGCTGAAGGCCCTGCCGCGCATGGTGTATGCGGACCCGCAAGGTCGTATCTACGATCACCCCTACCTGCGTATGGCGGGGTTTTCA
>JAFDKD010000885.1 GCA_019307165.1 Deltaproteobacteria bacterium
GCTGTGGAACGATCTGCGGAAATGGGTTTTCCATTCGCAAGACGTGAGAGCGAAGGGCTCCGATTGCCCACCGCCAGGGTGAAAGCATGCCCTGTTTCAGGACCTGTTCGCCCACATACTTTCCCTTTCCGTCGTAATGGACGTTTACGCCCATGGCGATGCTCAAGCCGGGCCGGGGCAGATTCTTGGGGAAGTAGTACTGCCCTATGCCCGTGCTCCACCGGCTCGGCAGTGACGTTCCGCCTCCTCCGAGATGCGGGTTCCATTTAAAGGCGACACCGAGCCCCATGTCTCTCCGGCCCGTCCACCGGGTGACGCGGACCCTGGCATATAACTCATAACCCGTAGACCAATCGCTGTGGCCGAACAGGATAATCCTGTCGTACCCGGCCTCGTCGGGCGACACCTCCAGACATGCTCCCTCCTGTTCATCCCGGGTGACGATCCACCGTCCGTCCACGATTTGCCCGACCTCCTGGGCGTATGTGACGCCGGCCAGCTTTAATTTGAACTCGGGAACTCCCGCCGGGTATTTGCGAATTCCGAAGTCGACGGGATACCGTTTCTCCACCAAGTTGCGGCGGATCAACCTGAATCGCAGGCGATTTGCCGGCATCAGGTCTGCGGTCTCTATCGTATCTATGTTGAAATCGCCGATTCGCTCAAGCCGCTCGGAATCGGTGTCTGAACGCTTTAAGAAAACGGGCTTTTCGGGACCGCCGTTCAGTGAATAGACGAGCCGATCCGCCTCGTTTGCGTTGTCAACCCCGCCCACGATATTGAAAATCCTCTGCGCGCCTACCACCGAAGGGACGCGGGGAGCCAGGTTCCAGATCTTTAGGTCATCGAAACAGTACATCGGATCCGTCGGCGCTTGTCGGCCTCATTTTCCATGCGTTTGTTCGCCATCGGGTACCGGCGGTGGATTTACCCTAACGTTGCAAAAGACGAGGATGCCCCAGATCTAAGGCGCCAAGGGTGAAGCTGTAGTACTTTACCGCGAACCCTTGGCAACACAGGAGATGGGGTATCCTCGTCTTTCCCGAAGGGTAAATAAAATGGCAACTTTTCACTGGTTTCATGATACCACTTGCGGTGAATTCCAAAATGTAAGTTGAAAAGGCCTGTAATTACTGGTTTTAATCCCATTTTGCCATTTTATTTATGCAACTAAAGGGTTTACGCGCTCCCGGAGCGGCGGCCGCTTCACAGCACCGATCCGATCGGAACGGACGCGTTCGTGGCCACGCTGAGCAGTCGGTCGTTCGCTCCCGCATCCACGACTTCCACCCGAGTCAGGACGGACCCTTCCGTCTGTCTGAGCATGCGGCACAGGGTCCTGAATGGCCCAATTTTGCCCAGGGACAGGAAATGAATCTGCATGTCCCGGGTCGTCATGGGGCGGCCTGCCGCATTACCGGCAAAGAGCGCCCCCGCAACGTCCGTCAGCAGGGTGATCAACCCCCCTTGAAGGGCCCCGAAGCTGTTGCGGACATAATCCGTTAATGGCAGTTCCACGCGCCCCCCGGCCGCATCGAGCACCCCGAGACCCACCTGATCCGGGAACGGCTGTTTCAGGCCGGCGCCGTCACCGCCCAGGCGGAAGCGCTCGTCGTGCAGTTCCTTGCCTTCCACGCTGGGGGTATCCGACCGCCGCATGAGCCTGGCACAGGAAACCAGTGCCGAACCCACGGATCGCCGCTTGGAAAAATCAGGGCCCGATTCTTCCATCAGGTCCGCCTGCACAATGATGGATTGGCCCCCGGCCCTTACCAGGGATCCCATGGCGGCGACGCGCCCGGCGTTCGCAAAACCTGTGGTATACATGGATAAACCGGCCGTGGCCATCCAATCGGGGTATACGGCCTGCACGGCAATGGCGCCTGCCAGTATGTCCACCAGGGTCGCTAATATACCCGGCTGCATCCCGCCCCCGGACGAAAGCGCTTCAGGGACGACCGGCGCGCGAATAACCGCCGTGCCCTCCTTGTAAATATCCAGTGAGACATTCAAGTCCCTCAGCATGTGAACCCCGGGGGGATACCCCTCGGCAAGATTTGTGCGGTACGCGTTTTTCCTGATCAACTTTCAAACCCCTTCCTGTGCCGAATATGCCGCGCAGGATAGCAGAACATGCAGCGTAAGGTCAAATGGCCCCGATCCGCCCGACCCGAAAACCGAGGTG
>JAFDKD010000886.1 GCA_019307165.1 Deltaproteobacteria bacterium
CCTGCAACCCGTAACTCGCAACCTGTAACCCGCAACGCGTAACACGAAACCCTGAACCTTGAACCTTTGAACCCTACGAAGTTACACAAGAGCGATTTCCATAAACCGGAGGCCATCATGATTGTCGGAATTCTCAAAGAAATAAAGCCTGAGGAAAACCGTGTGTCCATGACCCCGGCCGGCGTAGAGGTCATGAAGCACAACGGGCACACGGTCCTGGTGGAGAAAAGCGCGGGAATCAGCAGCGGGTTCGGGGACGCGACCTTTGCCGGGGCAGGGGCCGAGATGGTTGACGCGCCCGATGAAATATATGCCAGGTGCGACATGGTGATGCATGTCAAAGAGCCGCTGCCTTCCGAATACGAACTGATCCGTGAAGGTCAGGTCGTTTTCACCTATCTTCACCTGGCGGCATCGGAGGAACTGACTTCCGCCCTGATCAAGTCCCGTTCCATTGATATCGCCTATGAAACCATACAGAAAGAGGACGGCACATTACCGCTCCTGACGCCCATGAGCGAGGTGGCCGGGAGAATGGCCATTCAGCAGGGCGCCAAGTACCTGGAAATGGCGCAGGGCGGGCAGGGCGTTCTGCTGGGCGGCGTACCGGGCGTGGACCCGGGTACGGTGTTGATTATCGGCGGCGGGGTGGTCGGCGCCAATGCGGCCAAAATGGCCTGCGGGCTGGGCGCCAAGGTTTATGTGCTGGACGCGAGCCTGGAGAGGCTGCGCTACCTGTCGGATGTGATGCCGAGAAACTGCTTTCTCCTGATGTCCAGTCCGGCCACCATCCGAAAACTCGTGAGAGAGGCGCATGTGGTGGTTGGCGCAGTGCTTATTCCCGGGGCCAAGGCGCCGAAAGTGATTTCAAGGGACATGTTGAAAACCATGAAGAAAGGATCGGTGGTGGTGGACGTGGCCATCGACCAGGGCGGGTGCTTTGAAACATCCAAACCGACCACCCATTCCGATCCCATATATGAGGTTGAAGGAGTGGTGCATTACTGCGTAAGCAATATGCCGGGGGCGGTCGCCAAGACATCCACCCTTGCACTGACCAATGCCACCCTGCCTTACGCCGTGGAACTTGCCAATAAGGGATGGGAGAGGGCGATCAAAGAAAACCCGGACATCAGACCGGGCGCAAATGTCATCAACGGCCTGGTCACGTGCAGCGGCGTCGCGGACGCGTTTGGAATCGAATGCGTTCTCGTTGAAAGCTGCTTGTCATGATAAATGAACAACGTCTCGGAAATTCTACAACTTATTGAAATTATAGATATTTACAGAGGCTTGGGTGTCTTGCCTCAAAAAGTGTTCCATCATTCCAACATTCCAATTGGGGTGAAGCCCCTAAGTTCCTTATCGCAGCTTTGGGCGCGTCTGTGTTTTGTTTTGAATATCCAAACCGCATGTTTGGTCAAACGCATTACGTCTTAATATAGGTATTGTAGCATTTTGCTCGATCAATATGAACCTCAAGATGTGTGAAAAGCTACTTCTCGCTCTTAAACCTTCAGGCCGAGTAAAGGTTCCGTATCCGGCCATAAAAAAAGCAGGGCCATTCCTGGCCCTGCTTTAGAATAGTATAACTTTAGAAAAAGTTTGTTAGTCTTCCTCACCAGGCATTGAATGTTCGGCAAAAAATTTCCAGATCGCTCGTGAAGCATCAATGTCTTGAGTGGTATAACCGGTCATCCAACACGTTGGCGGAGATTTTTCGCAAAGATCTATGGCCCCCGGCCAATTGTGCCAACCTCCGTCAATCGTACAAAATACGACGTCAGCTCCTTCGTCGCAACCCATATATTGAATGCAGGTCACGTCCCCTTCTTGATAGTAAATTTGCGTTTCATCAGAGCACCCGTTATGATACGCCCAGGCTTCTATTGATGCGACTCCATTCGCATAAGGTATCACAGGATCATCCGTTCCATGGAAAGCAATGATCGGAACGGGACGAGATGGCGAACACGACAATGTCCCGTTATATGATGCAACTGGGGCAATAGCTGCTATTCGATCGGAAAGCTCACAAGCTAGCCGGTAACTGAAAATTCCGCCATTTGAAAATCCAGTCCCAAATACGCGATCTGGGTTTATGCAATAATCTTCCATGATCTTGTCGATCAGATCAGAGACGAATCCGACATCATCTATATCGAGATCTACTGCGTCACCGCAG
>JAFDKD010000887.1 GCA_019307165.1 Deltaproteobacteria bacterium
TTCCGTCTTCGCCAAGGGACGGCTACGCCGCGGCAAGATGCGGATTGGGGATTGAGGGTAGTCTAGAGACGAGATGTTGAATGCCACAGCATCCTGTGCATTTTTTTGTGTCCACGATGTCCTGGTACTTGTCATCCAGCATCTAGTATCCAGTAACAAGGAACAAAGCACCACGAACAAGGAACCACGCACCAGAGACGACACGCTACAAAAAACGAACCTGCGGCATCGTCGACATCGGAGGTAGCTTTTTCATGACCAGATCTGAATTAACGAACGATCCTTACAACGTGATCATCACCGGCGTCGGAGGACAAGGCAACGTCCTGGCCTCCAAGGTCCTCGGCAACATACTGGCAAGCAGGGGCCTGGACGTCACCATCGGCCATCTGCGAATCTCCGCCGCTTCAACCTGGTCCCCCCAGATCCCCCGGGGGATGGCCCACGTCATCATTGCCATCGAGCCCATAGAGGCCCTGCGGGTGCTGTCCGTCTACGGCAACCCGGAGACACTGGTAATCAGCAACGATCGACCGGTTCACCCGGTCGGCGTCATCAGCGGGGAAATGGACTATCCCGAGCACGACGACATACGCCGGTGGCTGACAACATTCAGTCGCGCCTCGTATATTATTCCGGCCACCGACGAGGCGGTTAAACTAGGAGCGCCCATCCTGGGGAACATCATCCTGCTGGGGGCCCTGTCCGAAACCCATACGCTGCCGTTCGGCCGGGCCGATTTTTCCGAAGTGATCTCCCTCATGATGCCCGCCGACAAGGTGGAGGCAAACCTGAAAGCCTTCGATCTCGGGACTCAAATGGTGAACCAATGAAACCGGGTGTCAAAAAATCATTAGAGGCGATCGTCAGTCCGGAAAACTTCAGCGACCAACTTATCGATCTGGTGTCCTATTCCAGCGATGCAACATCGCGCCGTCATCGCCCGGAAGCAGCGGTCTGGGTGACCGACGCGGACCAGGTCGCCGACGTGCTCGCGTTCTGCAACCGCGAGCGCATCCCCGTGACCGCAAGGGGAGCGGGCACCAGCCTGGCCGGCCTGTCCGTTCCCGTCAGGGGCGGTCTGGTCATGGATCTCTGCCGAATGAACAGGATCGTCGATATTTGCATAGAGGACCGGGTAGCGGTGGTCCAACCGGGCGTGGTTTATGCCGACCTGGAAAAGGCATTGGCCCCCCACGGGTTTTTCTTTCCACCGGACCCCGCTTCCGGAAGTGTCGCCACGATCGGCGGAAACGTGGCAACGAATGCCGGCGGCATGAAAGGGGCCAAGTACGGGGTTACCAAGGACTATGTTCTCGGGCTGGAAGTGGTGTTGGCCGACGGCCGCAAGGTGAAAACCGGTTCCAGGTGTATGAAGTCCTCTTCGGGCTTTGACCTGACCCGGCTTTTTGTCGGTTCGGAAGGCTTGCTGGGCGTCATTACCGAGATCATTTTGAAAATAAACCCAAGGCCGCGCCACACCGGAACGGTCAGGGCGGCATTCGACAGTCTGGCGTCCGCGGGACAGGCCGTGTCCCGAATCATGCGTTCGGGTATCATTCCCAGCGTACTTGAAATCATCGATAGAAATACCCTGATCGCAATCAACCAGAACACGGACCTGCGCCTCCCGGAAGCGGCCGCCATTCTTCTGGCGGAAGCCGATGGTTTCACGCAAGAGGAAACAAACGCGCAATTGGAGCAAATCATCGCTATTTTCAAGGAGAACCACGCATCGGAAGTTCGGATGGCCAAGGGTCCTGAAGAGGCCGAGGCCCTGTGGTTGGCCAGAAAATCGGCCGGAGGGGTTCTTTTCAGGCTCAACATCGCCCTGGAAGTGGAGGACCTGGCCGTTCCCCTGTCCAAGGTTGCGGAGGCCTTGGAATTCATATCCGACCTGGCCGAGAAATATCGACTGCGCATTCCCACCGTCGGGCATGCGGGCGACGGCAATCTGCACCCGGGCATAAGTTACGATCCAAACGACCGTGAAGAAGTGAACAGAGTGCGCATGGCCGCTGAGGAACTGATGACGAAGGTCACCGAACTGGGAGGCACCTTGACCGGCGAGCACGGGATCGGCCTGACAAAAGCGCCGTTCATGCCGTTGGAGCACGATGACGTTTCCCTGGAGATCATGCGAGGGTTAAAAAACTATTTCGACCCCAACGACATACTGAATCCAGGCAAGATGGGCCTCTAAAACCTGACCGACAACCTGTAACTGATAGTAAAGATCCGGGCCCATAGGACCCGGCTTCGCTAAAGGGCAGCTACGCCGCGGCACGCCCGACTTTTAGGCCGCCCCCATAGGGGGCCTTGCAACAACCAAGTCCTGTAAGTGACTAAAGTGATCTAAAGTGACTAGAGTGCCTAAAGTTAAGGATTTTTGACAATCAATATGATGGATGA
>JAFDKD010000176.1 GCA_019307165.1 Deltaproteobacteria bacterium
GTATATTCTGAAAGGCTGTATCGAATGAAAAAGCGGGCCCGAACGGGCCCGCCTTTTTTTATTCACTTGACATGACTGGAATATTTTAATAGACAATGAAAAATCTTTAGCAATCCCGTAAACTTACAAATTACCATCCTTTCCATCACAATTGTTCAATCGCTGTATCTCCGAGCTTTATTTGCTGTTTATCAGTCATGCCAAGGGGTAATGAGATGAATCACGCAATAAGGGCGGTCTTCCGGATTTCTATACTCGCCTTCATTCTGTCACTGCTCACCGGCGCTGCATGGGGGCAGCCGACCAAGCGGATAGAAATCAAGAAATGCAATGATTCGGACGGCAGCGGAGTGTGCAACGAATCCAGCTACCTTTCGGATTGGAACTTCACCATATATTATCCCATCGATTCCTATGATGTTAATCTCGATCCGGATTTGGCGAGTTTAAGCAGTTTGCAGGCCACGACCGGCAGCGACGGTACGACCGTGGTGTACATCCCCATCGTTGGTCCCGACGAACGGATCATGATCTGCGAGGCGGTGCAGGGCGGATGGGAACTTACCGGCGTAGAAGGGACAGGGACCTCCTTCCCACCAGAATTTGCAAATGCGGGTAAATGGGAAAATTGTACAGTTTTTCTAGGAAGTAATACGACGCCTATCATGGTCACTTTCAACAACGATGAATATTCAGCAACCCGCACCATCACCCTTCGAAAGTGTCATGACGAGGACGGCGACGGCAACTGCAACGACGATACGACCGGTCTGCTCGAGGGTTGGGATTTTACCGTTTATTACCCAGTGGAGCCTGAAGGACAGGTCTATAACCCGGCCAATTGGGAAAGCGATTCAGGAACAACGGGCCTGGACGGAACCTTTTCGCTGACGGACATCCCGGTCCTGGATACCGGGTTCCGCATCATGGTCTGCGAAACCCTGAAATCGGGATGGGCCTTGACCGGAGTCGACGTGACCGCAGCCAACGGCGCAGCTCTGGCCGCGGGGGAGTTTTCAGAATCAGCGTACGATTATTGCGCCACATTTTTTGGGAATTTTACGAGTGATGAAACCGTCACACTGAACAACGCGCCGACCAAGCAGATTACCATTCGGAAGTGCAAGGACGACGACGAGAGCGACGATTGTGACGAGGAAACGGGGCCCCTGCTGTCGGAATGGAATTATACCGTCTACTACCCGGTGGGGGCGTCTCCGGGCAGCTGGAACAGCGTGTTCGCGACAACGGGCGGCGACGGCACGGTCACGGTCGTGGTACCCGTCGTGAGCACCGATGAAGGCATCATGATATGCGAATCGGTAAAGGGCGGATGGACGCTGACCGACGTTGTCGGAGGCACTTTTCCTCCTGGTGCGGGATTCGATAATTATCCCAATTGCACTGTTCTTGACGGAGATGATAATGCCACTGAGACGGTCGACTTCATCAATGAAGAAACCACAGAAACCCTGTCTTTCAACATAAAAAAGTGTCATGACAAAAATGGTGACAGCAAGTGTGCAGACGATACGGGGGACTTAATAGTTGATGAAAGTTGGGAATTTACAATCTGGTATCCCATCGCCCCCAAAGGGCAGGATGATCCGGGCAATTGGGACTCTCGCGTGGTAACCACCGGTGATAACGGAATCGCGCCGGTAACGGATTTACCGGTTCTGCCCGACAAATTCCGCATCATGTTCTGCGAAACGGTGAAAGAGGGGTGGGGATTGACCGGCGCCAGCGACGGAACGCCGGCGACACCCGAGTTTTCGGGATACGACAACTGCATGACCTTGGAAGATGATTGGATTCCCGAAGACCAATCAATCTTCATGAACAACGCGACCATTGGGTTAACGATCCATAAGTGCGAGGACGCAGACGGGGACGGAACTTGTGACGACGACGAGACAGGCCTGGCGGATTGGCATTATACCGTATACTACCCGCTGGCACCCTTAGGTGAGGATCAGGACCCGGACACCTGGAAAACCATGACCAAAACAACGGCTGGCGACGACGGCAAGGTCAGCCTCAACGTGCCCATCCTGGATACGGGCCAACGCGTCATGATATGCGAGACGGTAAAAGCGGGGTGGAAACTGACAGGTTTCGCCGGAAATGTGACACCGGCGGATTACGATTCGGAATTTTCAGGCTATGATAACTGCGCCACGTTTCTGGCGGATAGCACGAACCCGGCGCTCCCCGGGACCGTCACGTTCAACAACCAGGAGCCGGAGAGTAATACCCACACGATCACCATACGGAAGTGTGAAGACAAGAATGGTAACGGCAACTGTGCGGACTATGTCAACGATTTGCTCGAGGGTTGGGAATTTACCGTCTACTACCCCATCGTACCCGAAGGTCAGGCTTATAACCCGGCCAACTGGAATCCCCTGCCGGTCGACCCGGATGAGATCATCACCGGTCCAGACGGAACTGTATCGCTGGCTGATTTTCCGATCCTGGATGACGGCTTTCGCGTGATGGTCTGCGAAACCGTGAAATCGGGATGGGCCTTGACAGGGGCCTCCGGCGGCGCAGCCCTGGCAGCTGGGGAGTTTACGGAGTCGGCCTATGAAAACTGCGCCACGTTCAAGGGGGATTCATCGGGCGACCAAACCGTCACCATGAACAACGCCGAGTATCCCAAGGTAAAGGTGGTCAAATACGAGGACCCGGACGGGGACGGCAGCAGCGGCACGAACACCCCGAAGGCGGACTGGACGTTTTACCTGGAGCGATCGGACGGAGGCGGATGGGTGGTTGACGATAACTGCACTACTGAACCGGACGGGGCCTGCGAAATGACCATGCTGTCGACCGACCCCCACACCTACCGGGTGCGGGAGGACGTGGGCGACTGGATCCTGACGGAGGTGCGAACCAGGTGGAAGAACAGCTCGGAGAACCGTTCCGATAATAAAGGATGCTCTAGCTATGACCTGAGCGACACCAGCGAAGAATTTGTCCTGGATAGCCTGGGCTCAGCTGCCACCGTGGAAATGTGGAACTGGCCGCCGCCCGCGTGCCCCATCACCGCGCCGGATCCGGTGTGCGCGGGAGATATCGTTGCCGTATCGGTGAGTGCGTCCGATTCGGGAAATTTTGACTGTACAAAGCCATACGCGTATGCCTGGTCCGGCGACGGTGCCTTCAGTGATCCCGGCATAGCTGATCCAAACTGGACCGCGTCCGCCACGGGCGGGACCGCCACACTGAGTGTGACCGTCACTTACGGGAGCAACAGCCAGGGGCAGTGCGCGGATTCGGTGGACGTAGAGGTCGTTCCCGTTCCCACGGCCAATGCCGGACCGGATCAGACCGTCTGTTCCTATGACACCTCGCCGCTCAACGGCCAGGCGACAAATTACGGTTCAATCGTGTGGTCGGGCGGCCTCGGCACGTTCGACCCCAACGCCAACACGCTGAACCCGGTATACACGCCTCACGAGAGTGAAATCGGGACGGTGGTGACCCTCACGCTGACGGCCGTGGCAATTGTTCCCTCAGGGGAAACCGTCAGTCCCTGCGCGAATGCGATGGATACGGTGGACATCACGGTGAAGGCACCTCTCAATTGTGAGATCACCCCGGATGAAGCCTCGCAGGATGGGATTGTGGAGCCTTTGTCCAGTCACACGGCATCGGTCACGCCGGTGGCCGGGGCCACCTACGAGTGGTATGTCAAGGCATTGGTTTCGGACGGCGAGTTAGACCTGATCACCTCGGTGCCGCCTTTCGGCCACAGCATCGACTGGACCGCGCCCGAGTACCCGGTCAACATCGTGATGAACGTTAGGATCACCGATGCCGACGGCTGCATCTGCGAATACGATCCGCCCTTTGACATGACCATTGGCGTTACGCCGACGGGCATGTTGTTCCGTGTCTACCGTTATATCCCGTCCCTCACGTCGTGGGGCATATTGTGTGTGGCCGGCCTGTTGGGGGCGGTAGGGCTTACCCGAATGCGAAGAAAGCGGAGCCGTTGAGCATGACGGCCGCATGGACGCCCGGGCCTTGAGGCTCGGGCGTTTTTTATTGAGGGGGGACTCTTGCTGCACAGGAACGGTAGCTTATTAAAGGTAGTCTTTAATACGGTTTAGTATTAAGATTAAAACGTTTACATTCACCGCAAAGTTCACAGAGTTTTTTTGCTTTCCGACCTCTCAACGGAAAGCAAAAATAACCATCGTTGCGGGAGAAGATAATAATTGCTCGTATTCCGGTCCGAATTTCTTTTCCGTCATCCCCGCGCAGGCGGGGATCCAGACAAACGGAGGCATGGATTTCCCGCCGCTTTTTGGCGGGGAATGACGGATTTCGTGTTGCATAAGGAAGTCCAAGAAAAGCGACATCGTTTGAAACCAACTTCAGTTTGATTCATCTTCCATGTGAACAGATGTTATTGGATGCTTGAAACTCTACGTGGGAATTTGCAGAGCGGTATCATTCGTGCGCGAACTCCTGCGGGTAATCGGTTCATTATGCGTCGATATTTCAACGAATTCATCGTCGGCCTGATCCTGGTCGTTGCCACCCTGACGGTTTACCGGCAGGTAACGGACTATGAATTCGTGAACGTGGACGACGATGTGTACATCACCGCCAACAGGCATGTCCAGGCGGGATGGACCGGCGAGGGCCTGAAATGGGCCTTTACCACGAACCTGCACGGCCACTGGCACCCGCTGACGTGGCTGAGCCACATGACCGACGCTCAGTTGTTCGGTCTGAACCCGGCCGGGCATCACCTCACCAACCTTTTTCTTCACCTGGCCAACACCCTCCTGCTTTTCCTGCTGATGCGGCGAATGACCGGGGCCGTCTACCGGAGCGCGGCCGTGGCCGCCCTCTTTGCGCTCCACCCCCTACATGTGGAGTCCGTTGTATGGGTGGCCGACCGAAAAGATGTACTGGCAGGTCTCTTTTTCTTGCTCACCCTGTGGGTCTATGTATCCTACATCCGGCGCCGGACTTTTGTCCGCTATCTTCCGGCCTTGGCCTGCTTCGGCCTGGCCCTGTTGTGCAAATCGGCCATTGCCACGCTTCCCGCAATCCTCCTGTTGCTGGACTATTGGCCCCTGGCAAGACTTGAACCTCCAACAAATACACAAAATCAACACGTTGAACCCGGCGGGAGCGGACGCGTCAGGCAGGCGCTCCTGCTGCTATGGGAAAAGTCAGGCTTTTTCATCATAGTCGCCATCGCCGCCGTGGTGACCTTCAAGGTCATGGAAAGCGTCATCACGGGACACAAGCCCCTGTCGGAATGGTGGGCGGCCGATGCCCTTATCAACTATGTGGCCTACATGGGCAAGCTGTTTTGGCCCGTGAATATGACGGTCTTTTATCCCTACATCATGAAGGTCCCCCTGTGGAAGATATGGGGATCGGCGTCGATCCTTGTGCTCATATCGATCCTCGCGGTTTTGTGGGCGCGAAAACGACCGTATGTCATTGTGGGTTGGCTGTGGTATCTTCTGACGCTGGTACCCGTGATCGGCGTCATCCGGGCCGGGCCCCACAAGCTTGCGGACCGTTACACCTACCTCCCGTTGATCGGGCTGTTCATCATCATGGCGTGGGGCGTATCCGAACTGCTGGGGCGGTGGCGGTTTCGGCGGCAGGGCTTGGCCGTAATCTGCGGACTGGTCATGGTCGCGATGATCGTGGGTTCTTGGCATCAGGCCCGTTACTGGAAGGACAGCATCTCGTTGTTTTCCCACGCCGTTTCCATACATCCCCAGAGCTGGCTGGCCCTCAACAACCTGGGGGACGCCATGGCGGAAAAAGGAGACACGGACAAGGCCATGGAGCTGTTCAAGCGGGCGCTCCGCGTCAATCCGGCATACGCCAAGACCCACTACAACCTGGCCAAGGCCCTGTTCGAATCGGGCGACCCGGAAGGGGCCGTGGCGAGCTACCGGGAGGCCATTCGCCCCCAACCCGATTATGCGAGGGCGCACCATAATCTGGGCGTGATTCTCGCGCGGCAGGGTAATCATGGGGCGGCAGTGGAACAGTTCTCGGAGGCCCTGGGCCTGGATGCCGAATACCTTCTGGCATATCGCAACCTGGGGGAAGCACTTGAAAAACTGGACAGACAGGCCGAGGCCGTGGATGCCTATGAGGCGCTGCTGGGTCTGGAACCGGGAGACGCTGCGCTGCACAATCAGGTGGGTATGATCCTGACCCGGCTGGGAAGGGTCGATGAAGCCATGGCCCATTACGAAGCAGCGCTTCGCCTGCGCCCGGACCTTGCCGAGGCGCACAACAACATAGGTGTCCTGCTGGCGCAGCAGAACCGTATCAAAAAGGCCGCCGGCCACTTCAGAGAGGCCCTTCGTTACGATCCGCATCTGGAGGGCGCGCGAAAGAACCTGGAGCGGGCGCAGGGAATGCTGGATTCCAATTAGGACATCCGCCTGAACCGTTAGGGGGATGACA
>JAFDKD010000177.1 GCA_019307165.1 Deltaproteobacteria bacterium
TGCCGATGATGGTTTTCATGATCTCGGTGGTGCCGGCGTAAATGGTGGATGCACGTATATCTTGATACCACTTGCATATGGCATACTCTTCCATATACCCATAACCGCCGTGCAACTGCACGCAGTGGGCCGCCACACGGTTTGCCATCTCGGCGAGCCACCACTTGGCCATGGAGACTTTTTTGATAATCTCCTTTCCTTCAATATGATCCGCGAGAAGATCATCCACAAAGGTTCGTCCAAGTTCTATCTCCGTGGCCATCTCAACGAGTTTAAAGGTGTTGTGCTGAAATTGTCCGATGGGCTGTCCAAAGGCCTCCCGTTCCTTACAGTACCGGACAGTCAGGTCCAACATGGCCTCTGCAGCCGCCTGGCACTGGAGGACAACGACAAGACGCTCCTGTTGCAGCTTGTACATGAGATAACTGAATCCCTGACCTTCCTCCCCGATCAAATTGTCCTTAGGTACGCGGCAATCCTCAAAGTAGAGCTCTGCCGTATCCGCACTGTTCATGCCCATTTTTTTAAGCTTTTGGCCTTTAACGAAACCGGGCGTCCCCGCCTCCACTGCGATGAGGCTTATTCCCTTATGGGCCGGCACGGCTTTTGTATCCGTTTTACAGACCACAATGACCAGATCGCAGCAGATCCCGTTTGAAATGAAGGTCTTCTGACCGTTGAGCACATAGGCGTCTCCATCCCTATCGGCCTTGGTCCGGATCGCCTGTAAATCGGAACCCGTGCCCGGTTCCGTCATGGCAACGGCCAGGAGGATGTCTCCCGTGGCGCTACCGGGAAGCCAGCGTTTTTTCTGTTCCTCCGAACCGAAAGAATGGATATACGGGGCGATAATATCGCTGTGCAGCGGTACTTGAAGCCCATCTGCCCTTGCCCGGGTCAGTTCCTCGATCATAATGGCGGAATATTCGAATCCGACTTCAGATCCGCCGTACTTCTCTTCAAGCCAGGGACAGAGGAACCCCTGCTCCGCAAACTGCTTCCAGGCGCTGCGAGGGATCTCCCTTTTCTCTTCCCATTCTTCGAGATGGGGTACGATCTCGTTCCGGACATATTTCCGGAATGTTTCCCTGAAAATCTGGTGTTCCTCACCATAAATATCTCTGCTCATTTGCTCCTTTTCTGGATGGAAACTAGCTGAGCCACCGCTTCCGCCGCTTATAATGCTTCACCTCCTTGTAGCTCTTTCTCTTCCCGATATCGCTCAGTCCAAGGTAAAACTCCTTGATGTCCTCATTGTCCTTCAACTGCGTTGAGAGGCCGTCCATGACGATTCTGCCGTTCTCCATCACATAGGCGTGCTCTGATATCCTTAAAGCCATCCTTGCATTCTGCTCTACGAGGAGGATCGATGTTTTTTCGTCCGCGTTGATCTGCTTGATGATTCGAAATATTTCCCTGACCAGGATGGGGCTCAATCCCAGGGAGGGCTCGTCGAGAAGCATGATCCTGGGACGGGCCATCAGGGCCCGCCCCAGCACGAGCATC
Organism: Deltaproteobacteria bacterium; assembly: GCA_019307165.1. Taxonomy (GTDB): domain Bacteria; phylum Desulfobacterota; class DSM-4660; order Desulfatiglandales; family Desulfatiglandaceae; genus JAFDKD01. Next base: position 1,507 of record JAFDKD010000177.1, read on the forward strand.
TGCCGTTCTCCACCCGAGATATATCCGCTGGTTCTGTTCTTCAGCGTAAGCAACTTGGGGAAGTATTCATAGATCTTCTCCATGTCTTTCCGGACCTGTGGCGAGTCGGAGCGGATATAGGCCCCCAGTTTCAGGTTCTTCTCGACCGTGAGGTGCTCGAAGATCAATCCCCCTTCCATGACCTGGACGATCCCCAGCCTGACGATTTCATCCGGGCTCTTCCGGTCGATCCTTTGGTCATCGAGCCTGATGTTCCCATCCGTGACCTCCCCGAGCTCCGTTTTCAGGAGCCCGGAGATGGCCTTGAGTGTTGTGGTCTTCCCGGCGCCGTTGCCTCCCAGGAGGGCCACGATCTTCCCGTCGTCCAACTTGAGGGAGACCCCTTTCAAGACCAGGATCACGTTGCTGTAAATGACCTCGATGTTGTTCAGGCTAAGCATACATCTCCTCTGGGATCATTTCTTCTTTTTGGGCGGGGGCAGGAGCGTCAAGGTCGCCCGGGCCTTTTTTTCGGACAAGAGCCCGATGGCCTCGATCTGATAGTCTCCCGGCGGCAATGGGGTTGCCTTGGAAAAGTCGGGTTTCATCTTGGCGTCACTCCAGCCCACCTGAAAAAAGGTCATCAGGATAGCCAGCGGCCCCACCGTGGTTTTGAGGTTCCCCTGATCATCCGCGGCGCCGTTGGCAATGCCCACCGGATCGCCTTCGGCCGAGCCTTTGATCTTCACACCCTTGGGTGGAAGCAGGTTCACGACGACCATCTCGCCGGCCTCCCAGCCGGAGCCCGTGACCACAATGGGCTTCTTGATCAGGGCCGGCGAAAGGACCGTCTTGTCGGGCGTGAGTGTCAACTTTGCCGAAGAACCGGCTATGCCCAAGGCGGCACAGGCCGAGAAGATAAGCGCCAGGGCCAGAACTGCCGGAAGCAGAATGGCTGTCCTCTTTTTGTCATACATATATATTCCTCCTTTTGGGCTCGGGGCGTGGGGTTAAAACTTGCCCAGTTTGACGCAGTCCGGGGCCATGATCCAGTCGGTAATGGGGACCACTGTTCCCCCTTTGACCCTGTATACCCTGACCTGCTTAGTTCCCAGACGCGATGTCGGACTGTAGTCGCAAATGCCTGTTATCCCCTGGCCCACGTCTCTGCCCTTCAGCTGTTCAAAGGCCTTCAGCATGGCATCGCCGCCTATTTTTTTGTAGCCCACTTGCTTGAGGGCGATCTTGAGGCCCTCCTCCACAACCATTCCCGTTGCAATCCCACCCAGGTAGAAAGGATTCATGTCCTCGAGGGGCTTCTTGCGGTATTTTGTCCAGAGCTTGGCCATGGGGTGCTTGAGGCGTTCCACTCCCCGGAGCTGGGGCGTGACCACGACGGATCCTTCCAGTTCCCTGGGATACTTGCTGACCCCGACGGTCGACATCAGACCCCATTCGGCGGAGACCATCTGGATTTTCTCGGTCAGGCCCAGGGCATGGGCGTCCCGGATCACATTGGTTTGACTGGGGTCCACGCCGCCTATGTAAATATAATTGGCCCCCTCCTTGGCCAGGCGGTTCAGCCATGTGTCATGCTTGAGGGAACCGGTCGGGTAGAACTCGGGCGGCAGCAGCTTGACCCCCAGCTTTTCGGCGTATTGCGTACCGCCGTTGAGGGCCTGTTTGCCGTAAGCGCCTTCCCAGCTCAAATAACCCACGGTCGGCTTGCCGGGCTTGCCCTTCTTGTTCCAGTCCTCGACCATCCAGTCCAGGGCCGCGCCGAAGATGTCCTGATAGACGCCCAGCATGAGAAAGGCACGCCCGATCTTGGCCTGGGCGAAGCCGGCCCCGGAGATAAAGTTGATGTGACGGTCGCGATTGATCAAAGGCCCGAGGGCCTTGGCCAGGCCCGTCTTGGCGGTGTAGACCACAAGCATCCTGGGCGTCTTGCGATATCTCTGATAAATGGAGATGCCCCGGGCCACGTCGTAGCGGCTGTCCACGGGGACGAAATTGATCTTGACCCCGTCAACCCCGCCTCGCGCATTGATCTCCTTGACGTAATCCGCATTGCCCAGGGTCATGGGGAGAACCGCTCCGGCGCCCGGTCCGGTCAGGGGTCCTATGGACAGCCAGGTGGCGGATTTTTCCGCACCCGCCGGCGCCGGCATGGCGGCCAGGGCGAGGAAAAGGAAAAATACGCCCATGAGTCCTGCCAGTTTCTTCTTTCTTCTCATAATTTGTCCCTCCTTGTTTGGGTTGGTTATTCCCGTGTTGCCTGCCAACGGTAGCAATCCGTTTTCCCAAATCAATAGGCAAACGGATATATCCTGTATGAAGCCTTGAAGATCTCCCAGCGATGGGCCAGCCCCCGGGGCTCAAAGATAAGAAAACAAATCAGGATGATCCCGAAGGCCATGGTCCCGATGGACGCGGCCGGGGCAATCCCCAGCCAGGGAAATGCCTCGCCCAGGAGCGGGGAGCCGAACATGACCAATTCGTCCAGAAGCCGGAAGGAGATGACCCCGAAGAAGACCCCGGGGATACTGCCCATGCCGCCGATGATGATCATGCCCACGTACCAGAGGGCCTCAAATATGTTGAACTGCTCGGGATGGACGACCATGAGCAGGTGACCGTAAAGGGAACCGGCCACCCCGGCGTAAAAGCAGGAAATAAAGAAGGCCAGGAGTTTGTAATAAAAGAGGTTGATACCCATGACCTCGGCGGCCAGGTCGTTGTCGCGGATGGCCACAAAGGCCCTCCCGATATTGCTCCTGACCAGGTTTCGGGCGGCAAAGGTCATGATGACCATGACAGTCACGATGAGGAAATACATACTCTCGGGGGTGTCCAGGGATATGGGGCCAAGCTCGGGCGGCATGATGTTCATGCCCTCATCCCTCCCGGTAATGGGAATGCGGAGGATGAGCCACATGACCACAAAATGAATGGCCATGGTGGCCATGGCCATGTAAAACCCCTTTATCCGCACGGAGGGGGCCCCGCCGATAAGGCCGACCAGGCCGGCGCCCACACCGGCCAGGGGCAGGGCCAGCCAGAAGCTGAGGCCGTAGTGGAGGGTCAGGATGCCGGAGGTATAGGCCCCCACGGCCATGAAGGCGGGCTGCCCGAAGGAGATCTGTCCGCAGTACCCGCTGACGATCTGGAGACCCATGACCGTGATGATGGTGATGCTCAGGGTGTTGATCAGATTGATGATATAATGAGAAAAAAGGAAGGGGGACAAGTAGAGCAGCAACAGTGCCCCGATGAGAACCGCCCAGTGCTGTCGCGTCCTCAGGATGGCCATGTCCTGGGTGTACTTCTTGTCAAAAACCCCGCAGGGACGACGCATATCAGATCCTTTCTATCCTCACCAGCCCGAAGAGCCCGTAAGGTTTCACCAGAAGAATCAGGAGGAGCATGACGTACGGCGCCACCTCCTTGACCCCTCCTCCGACCAGGGGATCAAGGTAGCCCGCGGCCACGCTCTCGAAAATCCCCAGGAAAAGCCCTGCCAGCAAAGCGCCTGGCAGGGAATCGAGGCCCCCGAAGAGGGCCACGATCAATCCCTTGATTCCCAGCATGGGCAGGGGATGGTAGATGTCCATGATGTTGGCCGTGGCCATGCCGGCCACGGCGGCCACCACGGCGGAAAGTATCCAGATGACCGAGAAGATCTTCTCCACTCTGACGCCCGTACTCTGGGCCAACTGGTGGTTTTCGGCCGTAGCCAGCATGCCCAGTCCGATCTTGGTGAACTTGAACAGGAGGGCCAAAAGGCCGAAAAGAGCCAGGGAGATGAAGAAACTGACAACCTGCCCGATGGGCATGTTGAGGGGGCCCCATTCCATGTGCCCGGTCGGCAAAAAGTGCGGGAAGGCCAGCATGTCGCCCTGCAGGATGATGTTGAGAACGCCGTCCATGACCATGAAAAGGGAGAAGGTGACCAGAAAGGCGGCAAAGAGGGGCTGGCCGATCAGGCGCCTCATGGCCACACGCTCTATGATCATGCCCAGAAGGCCGCTGGCCAGGAAGGTCAGGAGAAGTGCCACGACCAGAGGCAATTCCATGAACCCGTAGAAAACATAAAAGAAGATGGCCCCAAAGGCCAGGAGCTGGCCGTGGGCCAGGCTGGCCACCTCGGTGGCCTTATACACCAGGACGATGCATGCCCCGCACATGGCATACAGGGCGCCCTCCATCAACCCCAGGACAAAAAGTTGAATAAATTCGCTCATAGATCCTCCATGACAAATCACACCTCGAGCCGGTTCACCTTGATATCTGTCTTGACAAGGCCTGTCCGCACGTCCCGATAGGTCACCTGGGCCTCGACGGTCAGTTCGTCGCGTTCTCCATGCAGGGCCTCGATCATCTCCTGATACTTGTCCTCGATAAAGGTTCGCCGAAGTTTTTGGGTCCGGGTCAGCTCGGCCTCGTCAGCGTCCAGTTCCTTGTGCAGGTTGATGAACCGCTTCAGTCGGGCGTGCTCGGGCAGGGTTCGATTGATCTTGGCGATCTCTTCCTTGACCAGTTCGATCACTTCAGGCTTTTGGGAAAGGTCGGTAAAGGTGGTGTAGTTGATGCGGTGGGCGTCGGCAAATCGCCCCACGTTCTCGATATCGATATTGACGAGGGCGCTGACGAAGGATACGTCCTCGCTGCCCACCACGATGACGTCCTTGACATAAGGGCTGAACCTGAGCCTGACTTCTGCATATTGGGGCGAAAACTTCTTGCCGCCGGCCAGGAGCTTGAGGTCGTCCATCCGATCGATGACGATGAGATGGTTGTCCTCTTCCAGGTGACCAAAGTCACCGGAGCAGTACCAGCCATCCTTGAATTGCTTTTCGGTGGCCTCCTGGTTTTTATAGTACCCCTCATACATGTATGTGTTATTGAGCAGAATTTCACCATCCTCTGATATTTTGGCCTGGGCCCAGGGGGTGATCCGGCCCGAGGT
>JAFDKD010000888.1 GCA_019307165.1 Deltaproteobacteria bacterium
GGGGTAAGGCCGAGGCGGTTTTGTCCGAAAAGCGAAAGGTCCTCGGAAGGGGCCTATCCTATGCGGAAAAGATCCTTTTTCTCCATCAAGCGGAATCGGCCCGAAACAAACCCCTGGTTCGAGGAAAGGACCAGCTTTCCCTCCATCCCGACCGGGTGGCCATGCAGGATGCCACGGCCCAGATGGCCATGCTTCAGTTCATGCAGTCGGGCCGGGACCGGACGCGGGTGGACGCATCCATCCATTGCGACCATTTGCTTCGGGCGGACAAGGGGAACGGCGAAGACCTGGATGCCGCATTGACCGCAAACCGGGAGGTCTACGACTTTCTGGCCTCCGCCGCGGCCAGGTACGGGATCGAATTCTGGAAACCCGGCTCGGGGATCATCCACCAGGTCCTGCTTGAAAACCACGCCATCCCCGGCGGCCTGATGATCGGTACGGACTCCCATACCCCCAATGCGGGCGGACTGGGCATGATCGCCATTGGCGTGGGCGGGGCGGATGCGGCCGAAGTCATGGCCGGCATGCCGTGGGAGACCCGGCACCCTGAACTGGTCGGGGTGAGGCTTGAGGGAGAACTCACCGGGTGGGCCTCGGCCAAGGACGTGATCCTGAAACTGCTGGACCAGCTCACTGTTAAGGGAGGGACCGGAAAGATCTTCGAATACTTCGGGGAAGGGGCCCGGACTTTGTCTGCCACGCAAAAGGCCACCATCGCCAACATGGGCGCGGAACTGGGCGCCACATCCTCGGTGTTCGTCTACGATGCCGCCATGGACGCCTATTTGAAAAACGTGGGCCGCGACGCCGGCGCGGAATGGGCAAACGGCATGGCATCGATCCTGTGTCAGGACGACATTTGCGGCCAAGAGCCGGAGCGGGTATTTAACGCGTTCATCGAGTTGAACCTCGGCGAGGTGAAGCCGGCCCACGCAGGACCTTTCAGCCCGGACCGGGTGACGAACGTCTCTGGAATGAAGGAATTGATTCAATCGGAAAATCTTCCGGAACCCGTCTCCGCCGTGCTCCTCGGCTCATGCACCAATTCATCCTATTCGGATCTCCATGCGGCCGCCCAGGTGCTGTCGCAGGCCGGGGCCAAGGGGGTGAAGCCGCAGGTCCCTTTGATGCTGTCCCCCGGGTCCCGGCGGATCTATGAAACCATCAAGCGCGACGGTATCCTGGACCAATTACTGGCTGCCGGGGCCATACTGCTGACCGCTTCCTGCGGCCCGTGCATCGGGCAGTGGGACCGCAGGGACGTGCCGAAAGGGGTCCCCAACTGCCTGTTCACCACCTTTAACAGAAATTTCAGGGGAAGGAACGACGCCAATCCTGAAACCCGCGCGTTTCTTACCTCCCCGGCCGTGGCAGCGGCCCTGGCCGTTTCGGGCAAGGCGGGCTTCGATCCGGAGACCGACTCCCTGACAGGATCGGACGGCGACCTTTTCAGGCTGGACCCGCCGCCGCCGCCGGCGTTGCCTGCCGCCGGTCTTGCCCATGCCGGGGACGCCTGTGTTCCTGCAGGCGACGGGGGACAAAGCGTTGAGATCCGGATCTCGCCGAACTCAGAACGGCTCGAGCGCCTTTCGCCCTTTGCGCCGTGGGATGGGAATGATTTCCTTGATCTTCCGATCCTGGTCAAGACCCGGGGAAAAACCACGACGGATCATATCTCACCGGGAGGCAAATGGCTCAGGTACAGGGGGCACCTGACCAATATCTCGCGCAACCTGCTTGAAGGGGCGGTCAACGCTTTTACCGGAGAAGCGGGGCACGGGACCAATATTTTCACCGGCGAACGGGGCGTAAAATTTTCGGACCTCGCCGATGCCTACCGAGAAAAGGCTGGCGGCTTTGTGATTGTGGGGGATGAAAACTATGGCGAGGGATCCAGCCGGGAACACGCGGCCATGAGCCCCAGGTTCCTGGGGGCCAGGGCGGTCATTGCCAGGTCGTTTGCCAGGATACATGAGGCAAACCTGAAAAAACAGGGCGTCCTCCCCCTGGTTTTTTCCGATTCAACCCATTATGACGGGGTCGGCGAGTTCGACCGAATCAGTCTGACGGGACTCTCCGGCATCGCACCCGACCGCCCGGTGTCGTGGGTCGTCGTCCGGGAAGACGGCTCCAAAACCGAGTATTCCTTCAACCACACCCTGACCCGGGAGCA
>JAFDKD010000178.1 GCA_019307165.1 Deltaproteobacteria bacterium
CTCCCCAAGGGTTCGAAAAAAGTGAAGCGGACCGCTGCGGCCCTGGTGATCCTGCTGGGTCTTGTTCTTGCCGTGGTGAACCCGGATCGGATCAGCGCCGACAGGAGCGCCGAAACGGCGGGACAAATTGAAAAAGACAAGGGCAACCAGGCGACCCCCCGGCCCGAACCGGCTGAATCCGCCTCGGAATTCAAGATCATCGACGACGAAGGGTGCTAGGCATTTAATCCATTTTGGTCACTTTTTGGGCTCGGTGGTTGCAGTGCCCCTAATGGGGGCGGCGTTAAAGCCAAGTTCTACGGAACCGGATGGTTTACTTGAAAACAACCTCTTTATTTCTCCAAGGAGCTTTGCCTGATGAAAGATGACAAGAAGGTCGGGGACATCATGTCCCACATTGAAGAGTACGAAACGATTCGGGAAGACGAGCCCCTCTGCAATGCGATCCACAAGTTGAGGGATAATTTCGAGAAGATCCAGGCGGCCGCAGACGATACCTATCACAAGACCTTCATGGTTACGGACAAAGAGGGCGAGATCGTGGGCAAGCTGTCGATTTTTGATCTGATCCGCGGGTTGGTTCCCAAAAGTGTCAAAATGTCGGAGAACTCGCGAGCCCAGTACAAACTCCTGTCCTCCCGCGCAAAGGAGGTCGCCGACCGCGCCGGAGACGTGGCGGAGCGTTACCAGTGGCTTCACCATACCTTTCTGGACCTGGTGGTCCGGGAAACCCAGAAGCTGGTCAAGGAAGTTATGTCGCCCATTTATCCCTTTCTGGATGAGGATGACACCATCAACAAGGCCATCTATGTGATGTTCAAGGAGAATATCCGACAGCCCATGGTGGAGCGGGACGGTAAAATCGTGGGCTTGGTCAGCATTATGGATGTCTTTCCGACCCTGCTGGATGTGGCGGGAGATGAATGTTTTTTGACGCTGTAATCTCTAGCCAGTGCCCCTTCGGTCATTTCACTACAGAGACTCAGGCGACGTTGAAAAAAGGACTTTCCGGTTTTTCAGTGGGTAGCCGGGTATAGAAAAGCCTATCAATTGAAAGCGGCAACATTCGTGCTCGTGGTCGCAGTCGTCATCGTAATCGACTTCATTCAATTTCGCTTACAAGTCGCCGTAGGGCGGGGTTTTACACCCCGCCAAAGGGTCCGGCAGAAGCCAATCGATCTGCTGCGGCATATAAAATGCCGCCCTACAACACAACGATTACGAGCACCGCTTCGCTGAGCACAAGCATTGGTTAACGCAATATTCACCCACTGAAAACCCAGAAACCCCGAAAAAAAAGGGAGACACTTCCCACGAAGCGATCTCCCTTTGTTGATTTATCCCGCCCCGCGCCGTCGATACCGGGACCGGCCTGCCAAACGCGCGGCGATGCCTGTTTTTCAAGGACCTTGAGTTTTTTCAGGAATGGGCCCGCGCCCTGGTAATCATGGATTGGGCCCAGTCCTTCCCGTCTTCAAGGTCCGCCTGGTCGGGATGCCCCATTGCGCTTTGGGCCTCTTCCGCCCAGGCCCGATGCTCTGCCTTCTGCCTCACAGCGTCGAGTATTTTATCATTCACCTTGCCGCGGCATCCGAATGTCCCGAGCACGACGGCGTGTTTGGCCAGGGTCAGCGAATAGTAGAACGCGGTTACGGCGAGTTCACCGCCTCTAAGGGACCCATGGGTCGCAAAGAATCCCACTTTTTGACCCTCGGGGATTCCTTTGACAAAGGCCTCAACCTTTCCGGGGACGCTGTGGGCCTGGACCGGGAAACCGATCAAGATGAGGTCATAGCCGGTTACACTGGAAACCTCTTTTATGGGCATGATCTCTTTTTCCGCCTGCTCGATGCCCTCGAAAACGGCGTTTGCCAGTTTTTCGGTGTTTCCGGATTGCGAATAATATGTGACCAGTGCCTTCATTGAAACCTCCTCCAATAGAAAATAATCTTCGAACACATACAGGATTTTTGATTTGAATGCAAGCGATTTGAAAACGCCCACGTCCTTCATCGGAATATCGTCCGCTCATCGTTTCTATCGCGGTCTAAGCCGCTCCCGCACCGGCCGGTTTCCGTCTTGCGGCCTTGCCGGGCCCGTTTTTTGGCGACCTGACCGAAGGACCGTGCTATAAAGGCCTGAACCGTAAAGAAGCCGGGCCCTATACATTGAATATTGAACATTGAGTTATTGACCCGGCTTCGCTAAAGGGCAGCTACGCCGCGGCAAGAAATTTATGGATGCGCGGCACTCAACCTCAAAACCGAAGTCTTGTAGGGCAGACGCGTTCATTCAAGTTGAGTGCCGGGCCACAACCAATTTTCAATCTTCAATTCTCAATTTCTTTACTGTCCTTCAAGTGACCAGAACGATCTAAAACGAATGGAATAGAGGTGCCCGGAAATTGACATCGGAATCTGACATTATAGTGGAAAGAAAAGGCGCCGTCTGTACACTGACCATCAATCGCCCGGAGAAACGAAATGCCCTGACGCCCGAATGTCTTGCTCGAATGGCGGACGTGTTGGACTCGCTTGCGGATGACGGGTCGGTGCGGGCGGTTGTGCTTCGTGGCGCGGGAGAGCGCGTTTTTTCGGCAGGTTACGATATCACGGCCCTGCCCACGGATTCGGGAGTGGCGGAACGGCTGGATCCCGGGGCCGAATCTCCCCTGGAACGGACCATACAGGCCATGCGCCGTTTTCCCTATCCGGTGATCGCCATGCTCAATGGTGACGCTTTCGGGGGTGCGTGCGAACTGGCAATCTGCTGCGACATTCGAATCCAGGCGAAGCATGCCCGGATGGGTATGCCGCCCGCCAAGCTGGGATTGGTCTATCCCTATGCCGGATACAGACGTTTTTTGGCGCTGCTGGGTCTGAGCCGCGCCCTGGAAATTTTTCTCACGGGCCGCACATACGACAGTGCGCAATGCCTGGGACTGGGGCTTGTCAATTATGTGGTCCCGGCCGAACAACTGAGCCCCTTCACCTACGACATGGCGGAAGAGATCGCAGACAACGCGCCCCTGTCGTTAAGGGGCTCCAAAGCGGCCCTGTACAAAATCGCGGAGACCCCCGTGCTGACATCCTCGGAAGAGGTCGAACTCCAATCCCTTTTTGTTCGGTCATTGCAGAGCGAAGACGTGAAAGAGGGGAAACGGGCCTTCCGTGAAAAGCGGAAGCCCAGGTTCCAGGGCAGGTAGGGACAACGGATTTAAGTCATCTGCAATACCTGATCCGCTCCTCCACGGCTGGGTTGTGGTGGGGTTCACTGATCAATCATATCAGATGCCATAAAATTTCTTAACTTTAGTCACTTGAAAAGGAGAAATGACCGTGGGAGATGAGCCGAAGGGACTTAAAGTGGAGTTTCCGAAAGAGATGCGTACGGGCCTCTATTCCAATAACATGGTGGTGGCCCATACACGGGAGGAGTTTATTCTTGACTTCATCATGATGGCGCCCCCTTCGGGCACGGTGGTTTCCAGAATCGTCATGAGTCCGGGGCACATAAAGCGGGTCATCCATGCGCTGCAGGAAAACCTCGCCAAATATGAGGCCAAATTCGGCGCGATTCCAACCCCCGAAACACCCACCCCGGAACTCACCCTTCAGTAGAAAGCGGTAGAGAGGGCGATCATGGAATTCTGCGATTTCAGCTGCAGATGTGCGGTCCGGCCGGAAGCCGGGTCGCTGGACGGTTCGGGAAGCTGCCGTACGTTTCAAGCCGTTTACTGCGAAAAGAAAAAACGCCACGTTCACAAGAACATGCCGTGTCCCGACAAAGTGGGCCGTTCTCCGAAGGCGGATGCCGGGGAAGCGCCTTCTTAAGGAGCCCGCTTTATGTACCAGGAAACGTATTCTGATCTTCTAAGGCAACTATCCGAAAATGAATTGGTGTCTCTAACGCAGAAGTTAATTCAATTCAAAAGTATAAACCCTCCGGGAAATGAATTGGAGATCGCAGAATACATCGGCGGATTGCTGGCCGAAGAAGGAATGGAAGTCGAGGTGCTGGCGCACAGCGGGAGCCGTGCCAGCGTAATGGCCAAGGTGGTTGGCGGGGAGGAACCCGCCTTGATCTATAGCGGCCATCTGGACGTGGTCCAGGCCGAGGGCAACTGGCGGCATGATCCGTTTTCAGGCCACATAGCTGACGGCAAAATATGGGGGCGGGGCGCAACGGACATGAAGAGCGGTGTTGCCGCCATGATAGCTGCTGCTTCGGCGATAGCAAGAGCCCGCCTGAAGCTGAAAGGCCCATTATTCCTCAGTTTTACGGCCGGAGAGGAAACCGATAATTTAGGGGCAGTGGAAACCTTGAATAATTATCATTTCGGACCGGTGAGGGCCATTTTTGTGTCTGAACCAAGCGACAACGAGATCTACACGGCTGAAAAGGGCGCCCTTTGGCTGGAAATTTGGACTTATGGCCGTGCGGCTCATATCTCGCGCATGGAAGACGGCAGAAATGCACTCATGATGATGCTGCCCATCCTGGAGGCCTTGGACAAGATGGAGGTGCCCTATGAAACGCACCCCCTGCTGGGGGATTACCAACGAAGCATCAATGCCATTCGTGCAGGTGAAAATACCAATACGATTCCTGCAGATTGTGTGGCAAAAGTGGATCAGCGGACCGTTCCGGGGCAGAACCATGAGGCGTTGGTGAGCCGGATCAGAGACTTGATCAATGAGGTTTCGCAAGCGAGCAATCTGGTAGATTTCAAAGCCGAATTACGTATTATTACGGACAACCCGCCTTTGGAAGTCGATGCCAAGGAACCCGTCCTGGCAAAGCTCTTCAAAATCGCGGCCGAGATCAATGGAAAGGCCCAGGAGGAACCCAAGGGGGTTGGGTACTTTACGGATGCGGTGAAATTTTCACCGGCCCTGGGGGCGCCTTTTGCTATTTGCGGCCCGGGCAATCCCAGCCTGAATCACAAAGCGGACGAGAGTGTGGAGATCGGCAGGCTCATCGATTCCGCCCGGATTTACACCATGGCCGCCGCAGAATATCTCGGCGCCGGCTAAACCCGCCACGTCCAGCGCCGGCCTTTCCACCCTCTGCGGGGGAGGTGGATTCTCACCGCGAAGATTACGAAGACCACGAATGATTTCTAAATGGGAACAGCGACATCTTTTCGTGTTCTTCGTGCGCTTTGTGGTAAATTTACAGCGTAGGCAAATGACGAAGACCCGACCGGCGGGAACAAAAGTGCATTGAATTTAGAATATGGAGGCCTGGATTTTACTACAGGGAGCTTTTAAGCGGCGCTGAACAATTTCGGCGACTCGTCCCGAAGCCCCTACAGATCCACTCCATCCAGATAGCGGGTGATGGCGCCGTCATACTGATGGGTGAGCCGAAAGACCTTCCTTGCAAGACGAAATCGCGTCTGAAGCGTGGTCGCGCCGTCATTCGCCGCCATGTCATTCAGTACCGCTTCGTAATCCTCGGGGTCCACAACCACCGTGACATCCTTGAAGTTCTTGGCCGCAGACCGGAGCATGGAAGGCCCGCCGATATCGATATTTTCGATGGCGTCCGCCAGTGTCACCCCGGGTTTTGCGACCGTTTTCTCGAACTGATAGAGATTGACCACGATCATGTCGATGGGCTTTATCCCATGCGTTTCCATCATCTGCATGTGCTCGGGGTTGTCGCGAAGGCCGAGGAGTCCCCCGTGGACCTTCGGGTGCAGGGTCTTGACCCGGCCGCCCATCATTTCCGGAAAACCCGTGTATTCGGAAATGTCCGTCACGGCGATCCCGCCTTCCCTCATAACGCCCGCCGTTCCTCCAGTGGAGAGGATGTCGACGTCAAATCGGGAGAGAGCCTGCGCCAATTCCACGATTCCTGTCTTATCCGTCACACTGATGATGGCCCTTCGTATTTTGCTCATTGAATTTCCTCCTTTGGTAAAAATGGCCCGCAAGGGCGGGCGTCTTCCCTCTATATGCCAAAGCGATCTCACAATCAAGCTTTCCCGAGCACGGCGCGATGCACCGGCAATGGGCGTTGGAATTTAGAATTTAAAATTTGGAAAATCCAAGTATTGACATAACCATATTGCATTCACATTGTTTTTCCTCTTGTGTAACTTCGTAGGGTTCAAAGGTTCAAGGTTCAGGGTTGCGGGTTGCTTTGCACGCTCCCCCCTTTGTAAAGGGGGACCTGTCCGCCGCTTTCCGGCGGAACTTAACCGAGTCTATGGCTATTGCCCTTTTCTTGAAGTTACCCTATCGATCAGCCTGGCGCTTTTTTCAGCCACGAGGCGGCGCTCATATGAAACTTCGTGTTACGTTAACAATCCGTTCACGCTCGTGCCCAGCGAAGCGGTGCTCGTCATCGCGGGGTTGTAGGGCGGCATCTTGTACGCCATGTGTTAGGCGTATTTACATGCCGCCGAAGATCGGTTGTCCATTGCCTGTCT
>JAFDKD010000889.1 GCA_019307165.1 Deltaproteobacteria bacterium
ATAGACTTGTTTTGCCCGTCCCCACATTTCTTCGTCTTCAGGAGTTACTCCCCGGATAAACCCGGCCTGATTCCCGGCAACCATCACTTTTTCCTCAACGGACTGCTTCATTGTAACAATACTTCCCTCTGCAACAATTGCACCGGCTCCTATCGTTGCAAAAATGCTGACAACCGCGCCCATACCGATCACGGCAAAATCTCCTACGGTGGCGCAGTGAACAATTGCGCCGTGACCGATGGTAACTTTTTTGCCAATTTGGCAAAGATCATCCGGCGGAACATGAACCATAACCCCTTCTTCAATGGCTGTTCCGGAGCCCACTTCAATCCTGCCGTAGTCTCCCCTCAGGATAGCGCCATGTCCAATGTAGCAATTGTCTCCAATGGTGACATCCCCGATCACCCTGGCCAGTTCGCTGACATAGGTGTCTTTTCCCACTTCAGGTTGTTTGCCATCGAATCTGTAAAGCATGTATTTGTTCTCCAGAGGCAAGTGATCTAAAGTGACTAAAGTGAACTAAAGTTGTGGTGCGCGTTGCGGTCGATTCTATTAAATCGGGAATTAAACCGATAAATTTCTATATTGCGGTTTGTAATTTCTGAGCAAACGGAAATCCAGATCTATCAGTACTGTCTACAAATGTTTTTTTATATTAATGATTGCGCTTATTAGTGCACACGTAAACTTTAGGCACTTTAGATCATTTTAGATCACTTCGAACTTCCGTTACTTTCGGTTCCGGCAGATTCAGTTCCGTCAAGAGTACGCCCACAACGGACAGGATGGTAAATACGAAAATGCGCCACATGCAGCCTGTGGCAAGTGCATCTGTTGTAATCGCGTTTTCAATGGCCAATGCGGCCGATACGGCTGTGTAAAGTACCCCCATTGAAGCTCCGCAGGCAACCCCGCCGATCACCCTTTTTGCCAGAGTCGCACCGCCTGCACCTAAGGTTACGACAGCACCACAGATCAGGGGGATCAATATAACGAGAGGCCAGATTTCCTTGAGACCCGGCAGGTGGCCTAGATTTTTTAAATAATCCAAATCCATTAAACCAAACAGCCCTGCACCCATGATCGCACATAATGCAATATGCCAGCATCGCGGCTTCATTGAAGTCCGAAGGTCGCTCCTTATGCGCATGCGGCGCCGTATGGTCAGGGGCCGATTATAGAACAGACAGAAGATACTGTGTTCCAGCAATGCCCCTCTTTAGCCGAATACCGGGACAACGTGTACGGCCTCCGTTGCCCAGTGCCCTGCCATGAATCGTGCCAACTCCGGATAACGATGGGTCATCTGGATCGGAAACGCCAGATAGCCGATGTATTTAAAAAACCCGAGAAACACGGCAATGTTATAGTCTTTGAAGTTCCATTCCTTTATAACCAGATACAGGACATATAATCCGCGAACCAGTGAACCGGGCGAGATAGGTGTCAGCTGAAAGGCTACCAGAATCCCCGCCATAGCAATGCTGCGTGCTTCTTTGGACATCTCCGGATTCATGACCCAGAAAACCACTGCCACTATCACGGAAACAACCTGTGTTACCGGCAGGGTGCAGACATGGACGGCCAGGGACTTTAAATATTTTTGAATGTATGTGTCTTTGACCTGGGAAAGAATGATATCGGCATCTTCATCCGTGAGAAGGCGATTTCTCTTTCCTTCTGCCACCATATCCAATAACCACTGTTCCCGCATGTCGGAATCAAAATACAATCGAACCGGCCGGATAGCCAGATAATAAAACCATTCTTTCGCACGCTGTCGGTCTGAAACAAGCCGGTGTAGTCCAGCAGGCAGTATAGACAAGGGCAGATGGCAGAAAAACCGCCACGGCTGTTTCGATACCTTGAGGGCCCGTTCTCCTGAAACACGAGAGGATCTGTACCAGCCGATTACCTTTTCTGCGATTCTCCCCTGTATTGCCCGGCGGAAGTAGTCACGGTTTGTCAGCATCTCCACATAATGCCTGCGCCAGTCGGCCCGGCCCCAGATTCTTCGGAAAAACCCGCCAATCAGCGGAATAACCCCCAGCAAGAAGAACAGGATCGTAAAGAATTTACTGTCCCGGAACTTCTCTTCGGCACGATCATCAATGAGATTTTTTACCTTCCATCCGGTCACGGCGCTGCCAAGCATCGTAGACCACAGCA
>JAFDKD010000890.1 GCA_019307165.1 Deltaproteobacteria bacterium
CGGAAACTTCACCGGTCACTTCATCTACGGCCTCGAATCCAACCATGTCCTGAGCGTCATCGCCCAGGGCAAAGTGATCGTCGAGGAGCGCAGGATCACCAGCGTGGACGAGGCGGAAATTCTAGCCTACGCCCGCGAACAGGGCCTCAGGCTGTGGCAAAAGCTGGAAGAAGCATAGGAAAGATTGAATATTGTCGATTGAATATTGAATATTTATGGTATGCTGTCGATTTAAAAAAGACAGAGCATAGCGATTCATTAAATATTCAATTTTCAATATTCAATAGTCAATTCAGGGTTTGGGGGTAATTATGGAAAAAGATAAATTCTTTTGTACTGACATTGACATACTGCTCAAGTGGATACTTTCCGATCTTGAACAGAGAAACGAAATTTTCGGCATTCCGAGGGGACTCTTCTTCGAGCCCAAAGCGTCCGATCCTTTTCGCATGCGCCGCTACGGGCAAATGCTGGAAACCCCGCTTGGCGTGGCCGCCGGTCCTCATACCCAGCTGGCCCAGAATATCATCGCGGCCTGGCTGTGCGGCGCGCGCTACATCGAGCTGAAGACCATCCAGGTGCTGGACGATCTGGAAGTAACCAAACCCTGCATCGATATGACCGACGAGGGATATAATTGTGAATGGTCCCATGAACTAAAGCTCGATCAGTCCTTCAACGAGTATCTTAACGCCTTCATTCTTATCTATATCCTCCGGGACAAGCTGGGATGGAGCACTTCTGAGGACCCGGGCTTTATCTTCAACATGAGCGCCGGCTATAATCTTGAGGGTATCAAAAGCCCCACTGTTCAACATTTTTTCGACCACATCAGCGACTGCTCCACCGAACTGACTGAAAAGATCGAGCGCATTGGGGCGTTCTATCCCCGCGTGAAAGAACTGAGCATCCCCGGCACCATGTCCAACAACATCACAGTGTCCACCATGCACGGCTGTCCGCCGGAGGAAGTCGAGCAAATCGGTCGTTACTTTGTCGAGGAGCGCGGTTTTCATACCACCATCAAACTTAACCCGACCCTGCTTGGCCCCGAACGCCTGCGCAATATCCTCAACCAACGACTCGGTTTCAAAACCGAGGTCCCGGACGAGGCTTTCGGGCATGATCTCAAGTACGACGATGGTGTTGCTTTGATCAACGCGATGCTGGATGCTGCCAGTGACAAAGGTGTCGAGTTCAGTCTGAAGTTAACCAACACCCTGGAGACCTCCAACATCGAACAGAACCTTCCCAAAAACGAAGGCATGATCTACATGAGCGGCCGCGCGCTGCATCCCATCAGCATCAACCTGGCCGCCAGACTCCAGGAAACGTTCAAAGGAGTGCTTGACATTTCCTTTTCCGCGGGTATCGACTGCTTTAATATCGTCGACACCCTGAACTGCGGCCTCAGGCCGGTGACCGTCTGTTCCGATGTGCTCAAACCCGGTGGCTACGGCCGCCTGTCTCAGTACCTGGAGCACGTTGCCGACGCCATGAAGAACGCCGGCGCCGATTCTCTAAAAAGCCTGATGCTGGCCCCCGCAAATATCAAGAACGAAGCCGCTGCAAGGCTTGCCAACCTGAAGACCTATGCCGCGGATGTTGTCGAAAACGGTCGCTATGCCAAAGAGAAGTTTCCCTTTGAAAACATCAAAACCGGTCGGAATCTGCCGCGCTTCGACTGCGCCGGCGCACCCTGTGTGACCGCCTGCAACACGGGGCAGGACATTCCGCGTTATCTTGAATCTACCGCAAAGGGTGACTTCGAAAACGCCTACAAAATCATCCTGGCTACCAACCCGTTCCCCAACGTCCAGGGGATGGTCTGCGATCATCTGTGTCAGTACAAATGCACCCGCATGAACTATGATGCTCCGCTCATGATTAGGGAGATCAAACGATTTATTGCCCAAAACCAGGCCGAGGGCCTTTCCCTGACCCCGGCACCGGGCAACGGCAGGAAAGTTGCCGTCATCGGAGCCGGTCCCACCGGTCTGTCCTGCGCCTACTTTCTGACCCTGGAAGGTTTCGCGGTGGACATTTACGAGACCAAGGAATTTGCCGGGGGTATGGCCGCCGACGCTATCCCGTCCTTCCGTCTCGACGATGCCAGCCTGTCCCGGGACATCGACGCCATCATCGCCCTGGGGGTCCGGCTGCACACC
>JAFDKD010000891.1 GCA_019307165.1 Deltaproteobacteria bacterium
TCTTTCCTGCAGAATCGGCGGATGCTCTGTTGGATCATCCGGTGTTGCTCTGAGAGTCGAAAATCCATAGTTTCTACCTAAGGCCCCTTGAAAAAACAGGGAGAGGTGTGGCCGAAAAGTATCGCGGTTGCCGAGGAACCCACTTCATGATTGAATATTCCTTGTTCGATATTCGATATTCGCTTTACCCTGCGCCCTGCGCCCTTCGCCCTTCGCCCTGTGCCCTGCGCCCTTTGCTTACTTTCCCTTCCATTGAGGCTCGCGCTTTTCCATGAATGCGGCGATGCCTTCCATCAGGTCCTCGCACTGGGTGTTGATGGTAAGTTGCGACCGCAGGTATTGAAGTGCGTCCTCCGTGGTCATGTCGGCGATCCGATAGAAAGAGGACTTGCCGAGCCCCATGACGGCGGGGCTGAAAGAGGACAGTTTTTTGGCCATTGCCGCCACACGATCCTTAAAATCCGCCTTGGGCACGCAGTGATTGATTATGCCGATCCGCTCGGCCTCCGCCGCCGGTATCCGCTCGCCGGTCATGCACAACTCGGCGGCCTTTTTCCGGCCCACGTTGCGGGTGAGCATGGCCGTGACCATGTACGGCCACAGGCCCCGCTTGATTTCGGGCACGCCGAACTGGGCGTCATCGCTGGCAATGACCACATCGCAGGACAGACAGAGTCCCATGCCGCCCGCCAGGCAATAGCCTTCCACAGCCCCCAGGATAGGCTTCCCGCACCGATTCATCTTGAGGAGCACATCGGCGAAGCCGATGCGGTCGTTGTGCAGGTCGATAAAGGACTGCTCTCCGGAAAAACGGGAACCCAGGTCGGCCCCCGCGCAGAACGTGCCCCCGGCCCCGGTAAGGACCATGGCGGAAACAGCCGAATCGGCGGCCGCTTCGGCCACATACCGGTCCAGGCCGTCCATGACGGCCGTATTCATGGAGTTTTTCCGTTCCGGCCGGTTGATGGTGATGGTAGCCACCTTGTCCTCGACATCGTAGAGGATTTCCTGTTTCTCAGCCATGTTCCCTCCTTATTCGCTTTGTTATTTTGATATTCGGCATTCCTTGTTCGATATTCAATATTCTCTTTTCCCGTTCCACAGGGATTAGTTCTTAATTCCCAGGATCGCTCTTGCCTCTTCCGCCGTGGCGATCTCGCGGCCCACGTCGCGGACGATCCCGGCAAGGGCCTCCACCAGGGCACCGTTGCCGGGGGTCTTTTCGCCGCTGGGCAGGTAAAAGGTGTCTTCCAGCCCGGTGCGTACGTTGCCCCCTTCTTCCACGGTGGCGCGCTGGAGGTCCCAGATCTCCTTCCGGCCGATGCAGATCACCTGCCAGTGGGTGCCGGGCAGCATTTCCGCTTTAAGCAACGGCAGCCACTCGGCCTTTGCCGGCTGGCCGCTGGCTACGCCCATGACCAGGGAAATATGGGGATCGCCTTCGAACATGCCCGCTTTCTTATACAGGGCCACACTGCGAACAATGCCTGTGTCGAAACATTCGAATTCGGGCACGATATTGTGGGCGTTCATGACATCCAGAAAGGCCTGGACCTTTTCCACCGGGTTGTCGAACAGGAAAGGCGGCCAGGCCCAGGTGCCGTCGCGTTTCTGCTTCAGGTAGTTCAGGGACCCGGCGTTGCAGGCCGCCATTTCAGGTTTGACAGCCTCCAGGCAGGCCAGAGGCCCGGAATAGTCGGGGCCCGCCTGGCCGGTGCTCTGATTGATAATAATGTCCGGCACCCGATCCTTGATGGCATCGACGATGGATTTGACCACGTCCGTATCCCAGGTGCGAATCATGCCCTTTCCCGGCCGCTGGTCCCGAAAATGGCAATGGACAATGGTTGCCCCCTGGTCCCAGGCCTGCTGGGCCGCATCGGCCATTTCCTCGGGTGTCACCGGGATGTTGGCCATGTTCGGGTTGGTCCGGACGCCTGTCAACGCGCAGGTGACAATAACTTTGTCGGTCATGTTTTTCCTCCGAAATTTCAAGAAGTAAAGCTCATAGCTGATAGCTCATGTGCAAATGACACATATATGTGTGAGCGGAGTCCTCACCGCGACAAGACGCCGCGGCAAGCAGCGCCGCCTCTGGCCTGGGGGGCGGCCCCGCCCAAGGATGGCGGGATCTCCGCTACGCTCCGACACGTCTAATCTTGCGAGAA
>JAFDKD010000892.1 GCA_019307165.1 Deltaproteobacteria bacterium
CCTGCTCGAGATCAACGAAGCGTTCGCCTGCCAGGTGCTGGCGGTCCTGAAGGACCTCGGCCTGGAGCAGGACCGGGTCAACGTGCAGGGCGGCTCGCTCGCCCTGGGCCATCCGCTGGGATCTACCGGAGCCCGGCTGACCCTGTCCCTGCTGCTCCAGATGCGGCGCAACAAGGTCAAGTACGGCATCAGCAGCATGTGCATCGGCGGCGGCCAGGGCATGGCGGCCCTGTTCCGCAATCCGCAGATGGCATGAGTCCTGATCCTGTTGATCGCTGAACCGACCTGTTTATGTTTACGAGACCCGCATCTTTTGCGGGTCTCGTTTTTTTGTTTGGGGTGTGCGGTGGTCCTAAGATTTACGCGATCAAAAAACCCGGGGCGAATCGTCAGATTCGGCCCGGGCCTGCTTTTTCGCTATAGAAACAGCCGGGAAAACTAGCCGCCCGCTTTTTCTTCCAACTCATCCAGCTTGTCAGGTTCCGACACAGCGATGTCGATGAGGCACTTGGGTATGGAACTATCCTCGCCCATCTTTCTGATTTCATTTTCCTTGTCAGAGAAGCTCAGGATGTCCCGGATCTCCTCTATATAATCGAGCAGTTCGTCGGACGGAATTTCCTCTAGTGGAGGCCCGGCTGCTTCCGCAGCCTTTTTTGCCGCTGCCTCTTCTTCTTGTTTCCGTTTCTCTGCCGTCTCTTTTTCGATCGACTGCTTGATGCCGTCGACAACAGACGGGTCGATCCCGGCGATTTCAACGATCAAGGCTTCATTTACGTCGCTTGAAAACAAGTGCTTGGCCTTGTCCACTTCGGATTTATCGGCCACTTCTTCCAGAAGCGTTCGGACTCTGGCGCGTTCCGCCCGTTCCGCCTCAACCTGGGCGTTAACCTGTGTAAATTTTTCTTCAGTAATGCTCAAGGACTGGACGATCACTTCGGGAAACACTTCCTCTTCAATGAGCAGACGGATACCTTCATCCCCGGACATACTTTTGGCCTTGTCGATGAGCAGGTTGAGCTTGGTCTTTTCGACGATCTGAAGGATGTCGGGCTTGCGTTCCCACTGACGAAACTTCGGCCACACTTCCCCAACCTTGGTCTGAATTTTCCTGGTCGCGGATCGGGGATCCATCACATCGTCCAATGTAAACGCTGCGACGGCCTCATTGAAATCCTGCATCAACGGCCGGCCGACCTTTAGGGTGTCATCGATCGCATATCTCAACTGAAGCATATGGCCGCCATGGAGGGATACATTGTAACCGGTATTGTCAAGATCCTGAGCGATTTTCTTGACAGTGCTCTCAAAGACCATCGGTTCAAAATCCTGGGAACCGTGCTCGGCGATTTTTTCTTCGATCAGCAGCCAGAGCGCTTTGTTTTCCACTGCATCATGTGTTGTCATGCTGTTTCTCCATTGGTTTGATTTGTTAGTCCTCTTTCATCCAGAGTTATTACTCATTCACTAAAGCTGCTATACTTTTATAGTTCCAGGAGTTAGAAACAATAATCTGAAATCCAGCAAATGTCAATGGCTAGCTTGAATCTGCTCAAGAATCCAGGCGCAGGCACATCCGGTCTAAACGGCTTGTTAGTAATTGAATATCAATGTATTAAGCCATTTTGTGAGACCATTTCAACAATTGGCGGTGAAGATTACTACGAACCTGGCCGGGCACGATAGACTGAGTGCGTCCAAGAAAATGTTTGGGCGAATTGGAATATCGGTTGAATCAGCGGGCATGATTTTTCGATGGAACACCCCCATTATAATCCGGTGACAATTGAGGAATATTATCAGACTGTATTTTTCATATTAAACGCGTTATACTTAGCCGCCCGTGGCATTACTTCACTAAGTTGAGTAAAGAAAATTTATGAAACTGGAAAAACAGTCCATAAAAATTCTCGAGAAAGCCCTGGCCCGGCTGGACGGTGGCTTCATCGATCTGCCGGATGACGGTATCGAATACGACTTCGCCAGGATCGAGGATGTTATTTTATCGGCCGCCGAAAAGATGCAAGACAGTTTCCCGTTTTTCCATCCCCTGTATGCAGGCCAGATGCTGAAACCACCCCATCCGGTGGCCCGAATTGCCTACATGTTGTCGATGTGGATCAACCCGAACAATCACGCCCTGGACGGCGGGCCGGCCAGTT
>JAFDKD010000893.1 GCA_019307165.1 Deltaproteobacteria bacterium
CTCCGAAATCAGTTCGTCGGCCCTGAGGCCTGAAAAGGCGCATCCGGCAATCACCTGAAAGGCGTCCCCCTCCCGCACTACGGCCAGATCGCCCTGGATCGTCCCGCCCAGTGTATCCATCTGAAAATGATCGGCCGCGGGAAGCCCGTCATCGAGGCTTAATTGCATCTCCGGATGCTTGATGCTGAACGCCAGATCGCCCGTTTTCACGGCAAGAAGGCCCATGCGGACACTCCTTTCTCCGGACAGTTTCCCCCGCAGATCGTCTTTCAAACGGCGCGACACGTCTTTCCGCCTTCGATCGACGAAGCGATCCGAGGCGCGATCCGCCACGACCTCTCTGGACAGGCGTGAAATGGGTCGGGTGTCGGTTTGAGCCTCGGGGCCCTTCTGAACGATGCGGTATCGCTTATCGATGCGGACGCTGGTTTTCAGGTCTTCAAGTCTGAAGTCCTCGCCCCTGGAGAGATCCAGGCCCGGGCTGTCCAACCACAGGCTCGTCACCAGGCGTTTTCCCGCCGTGAGGCCGAGGTGCACGCCGCCTTTCATTTCTCCCTTCGCAACCACCTGTCCGGTGAGCGCTTCCAGACCGGGCCCCGGCGTCATATGGAGGGAGGCGGCGAGTTCCCCGTTCAACCGGTTAAGAACAGCTGCGGCAGGCGGCGGCATGGGACCATCCAGGAGCTTATCGATGCCCTCCACGGCAAAGGTCAGGTCCTGCACCAACCGATAGGGCGGGCCGATCACCATACGTTCGGTAAGATCGGCGCGCTTGAGGCCCTGCTGATTCGCTGAAAATGACAATCTGACGGGCATGGCTGCCGGCAGCTCGCCCATGGACGGCAGCCCGAGAATTTTTCCGATGCGGATCTCCCCTTCCAGGCTCATTTGTTCCAGGCCGTCTTTCAGGGTAAGGACCACCGGCCGCTCGGTTTCAATGCCGTTTGCCTTAATGCCGCCGGCCCCTTTAATGGGCAAACGGACGTTTAAACGGTTCAATTCTAGAGACAATTGAAGGTTTTTGATAAACTGCGATTGTTCAACGATTTCCAGGTAATCCGGAGGTTTCGAAATCAGGGCCTGTTGTTCATTGGGCCGTGGCAACCGCCCGGCAAACTTCCAGCGGGCCGTTGCGTTCCCCCGGATTCGGGTCTTGGGAGGCAAATAGGCGGCGGCCAGGGGCATCAGCCCTGCCAGCTTGACATGGACCGATCCTTCCGTGTTCAGCGATTTCGAGCCTAGGTCCCGAGCGAATACGTTTACCCGGGCGCGCAGCAGATCGCCCAGCTCGATGTCGGCCCGGGCCCCTTCCACATCCATGCGCAGGGGAGACATTCCCAGCAGTCTAACGGCCGTGATCCCCGCGCGAATATCAACACCGGTCTTTAAACCGCCTTGAAAGCCGGGTTCCAGTTTCAATGAAGGGGATGACAGGGAGAACGCGTCCACACCGGCACGCACGGGCGGCTCCGGCCCCAGGACACACCACCCGCGCACGGACTGCCCGATGTTTTTCATTTGCGCCTTCCCCGGTATGACGAGGTCTTCCAGGCCCAGGGCGTTCTCAAATCGAAGTTCGCCGCATAATCCGAACATGGCGTCGGTGTTTCTGACCATGTTCTCGGCCGTGAGTCTCAGTCGAGATACCCTCAACCCCGCCATGTGCATCGGCTGATTGCCATTGACCCCGATACGATCGATGGAAATCGTCGCTGCAACCTCCGCACGGGTAGGAAAATGATCCGACAGGGCGATCTCGCCGCGATCCACCAGCGCATGAAGTCCCTCCACCGAAAGGACCTGCCCGTCGGAATGCACGCGAATGCCCGGCGCCGCGACGGAAAGGCCTGTCAAACTCACGTTGAAAGGGCCGGCCGGAAGCCTGCCGGCCAACGCAATCCGCTCGGCGGTCAGCTGAAAGGGTCGTTCCCGATCGACATTCGTCTCAAGGGAAAGGGTCTCGGGCAAAAACCCGGGGGCCAGTTGAAGCAGTTCGCCGGCATCCAGGGCGAGCGATGTTATTTCCATTGTCGCCGAGGGATTTTCTCGATTGAATCCTTCCAAATGCCCGTTCCAGGAAATGCGGGATTTTTCCTGAACCTGTATCCTGCCCTCTTCTACGCCCACAAGGCCATCCGTCAGCCGTATCCGGCCGCGATGCG
>JAFDKD010000894.1 GCA_019307165.1 Deltaproteobacteria bacterium
CGGGGAGGCGCCGAAATATTCGGTGGTGACGGCAATGCGGTCCAGGGAAAACTCGGGAAACACCTCGACCTTCATGGTAAAGGCGGTAACGCCTCCGACCAGCAGAAGAAAGATCATCAATAAATTGGTCGCCACGTGATTTTCGGCGAACCAGGTTACAATGCCTTTCATAATCCATTCGCCTCCTGCGCCGGTATCGTTCTCACCTTCATGCCGTCCGTAACCCCTTGAAGCGATGAAATGATCATATCTTCCCCTTCTTCCAGACCCGCCTTGATAAACGCGGCCCTGTCCTCGAGCAGGGCCACCTCAACCTTGCGAAACCGCAGACGGCCATCCCCATCCACCACCCACACGGTATTTCCCTGCCTCAGAGCGGCCCTGGGGATGATGGCCACATTGGGGAGGACACTACCCTGGATTTCCACGGTGACAAACAGACCGATGGCAAGGGGGGGCTTTTTCTCGTAGGCCTTTTCCACGTGGACAAGCACGTCAATCATGCGTGTCCGCTCGTCCATTCTTCCCTCCGCCCGAACGACGGTCCCGGTCCAGGACATGTCCCGACCCGCGATGCGGGCCTTCACCAGCACTTTGGACCCGGGCCCCTTGCCTGGGGTGAAACCGGGCACGTGAAACCAGAAAAGGTCCTCGTCAGGCATGGGGACGACGATTTCCACGGCTTCGGTTGAGTAGAGCATGGCGAGGGACTGACCGGCGGCCACGAACTGGCCCCTGTCCACGCTTTCCTGGCTGAACCTTCCGGAAAAAGGCGCGCGGATGACAGTCCGATCCAGGCTGAGCTTGGCGATTTCCAGGTCCGCTCCCGCCGCGGCCAGCCGGGCCCGGGCAGCCGCCAGCTGGGGTTCCTTGGCTGCCAGGGGTGAAGGCCCTTTGGCGCCGTCCTTTTTTCCGGGATAGAGGAGGCGCCATTCATACTTGGCGGCCGCGGCCTCCTCTTCCGTAAGCCTGAGGGTGCTCTCCGCGTCCTTCAGGGCCGCCTGGGCCAGGGTCACGGCCAATTGATAGTCCACCGGGTCGATGCGCAGGAGCACGTCGCCCTTTCTGAACTCGCCCCCATCCACCATGGATCGCGAAACGAAAATGGCTTTTCCGGACACCTGGGGAATGAGATTGATCTGGTGAAACGGCTTGACCGTGCCTTCTCCCTGCACAAGGATCGGTTGGGGGGATACATGGATTTTCATGGTTCGCACCAGCGGGGCCTGTACCAGGGGCTTCTGCTTTTTCATCTGCTTCTTGCCGGCCTTCAGCCTTTCCATGCCCACAAACCCTGCGGCCACCAGCACGGCGACGATCAAAATCTGAAGTACGCGGCGTCTTGCTGTGCTGCTCATATTATTCTCCAATCTCTAACGGATGATTTCACCATATGATTTCACCACGAAGCGCACGAAGAACACGAAGAACACGAAGAACACGAAGAAAAATAACAAAATAAGGATATAAATAGGTAATAATCCGTGTCATTGCTCATTGTTCAATGCTCAATATTCAATGTTCACTGTTCAATGTCCATAAGTGACTTCCCAACCGCCTCCCAGCGCCCGGTGCAGGGTCACACGATTAGTCAGGATGCTCAGGTCAACCAGGATCAGGCCGTCCTCGGACTGATAACGGGTCTGTTGGGCTTCTAAAACGGTCAAATAGGTTTCCAGTCCCCTGATGTAACGGGATTGGGCCACTTCCTGGGTGGCGCGGGCCTCGTCCACCAGCACCAGTAGGCGTTCCCGTTGCTTCAATTGCTCTTCCCGGGTCAAGAGCGCCTTTTCCACCTCCGAGAAGGCGGTAAGGAGGGTCCGGGCATAGTCCGCCTCCGTCTGGCGATACCGGGCCTCCGCCGCCGCCTGGGCGGCTTTCAGTTTTCCCGCGTCGAAAAGGGGTTGGGTGATGCCGAGGGCGATGCTCCACAGGCTGCCGTTCAGGGTAAGCAACTGACTCAGCTCATTGCTGGAATAGCCCAGATTTCCGGTCAGGCTGATGCTGGGAAAGCGACTGGCATAAGCCACGCCGACCCTGGCATTCGCGGCCTTGAGATTCGCTTCCGACGCCATGATGTCAGGGCGCCTCATGAGCAATTCCGAGGGCAGGCCGGCGGGGACCTCTTCCGGCAGCTGAAACCAGTCGGCGGGCTGCGGCCG
>JAFDKD010000179.1 GCA_019307165.1 Deltaproteobacteria bacterium
GCTGAATATGGCATGTCAATACTCGGATTTTGAAAATTTTAAATTTTAAATTTTAAATTCTCAATCTTCAATGCCTTGATTGACATGCCCCCCGCATGGTCATAATATCCGGTTTAGGAGGCCTGGTTGTCGAACAGGATCTTAAAGGCGATTGCCTGGGCCTTGCAGTAATCAAGGCTGCCGATCCTTACCAAGAAAGGACACAATCCCCATGAAGAGCACACTGGCCGTGATCATGGCGGGCGGCAAAGGCGAAAGGCTGATGCCCCTGACCAAGCATCGATCGAAACCCGCCATCCCCTTTGGCGGCATTTACCTGCTGATCGACCTGGCCCTTTCCCCGAGGTGTACAAGATCATTGTACTCCCGCAATACAAGTCGCAGACCCTGATGCAGCATTTGGAAGGGGGTTGGAATATCTTCAGTCCCGCCCTCGGTCACTACCTCAAAATCGCGCCGCCGCAGATGATGAAGGGGGAAAAATGGTATGAGGGCACGGCCGACTCCATCCGCCAAAACATGTACCTCATAGAGGATGAATCTCCCGATCACGTGCTGACCCTCTCCGGCGACCATGTATACAAGATGGATTACGCCCGGTTCAAGGACTATCACGTAGCCGAAAATGCCGACGTGACCATCAGCGTAAAGGAAGTGGACAAGGAACTGGCCGCGGGATACGGCATTGTCGAAGTGGACGAGAAATTCCGGGTCAAGGGATTTCAGGAGAAACCGGCTGCGCCCAAAACCATTCCCGGAGACAGTTCCCGAGTCCTTGCCTCCATGGGCATTTACGTGTTCAAGGCTCAGGTGCTTCTGGATCTTCTTAAAAACAGCGACGTGGCCGACTTCGGCAAGGACATCCTTCCGGCCATCCTCAAAAGCCATCGGGTCATGGCGTACCCCTATCGCCGGGAGAACAGGATCCGGGAAATTATCAGCTATGTGGACGAGGAGGGGGTCTTCAGGGAAAAGGAAGTGGAAAACACGCGGGACTCGGGCTATTGGCGAGATGTGGGCACCCTGGATTCCTACTGGAACGCCAACATGGACCTGACCGGCGTGGACCCTTATTTCAACAAATACGGGCGGCTGTGGCCCATCCGCACCTTTCAGCGGCAGTACCCTCCGGTCAAGACCGTGTTTGCACTTGAGTCGGGCCGGGAGCCTCGCGTCGGCCGGGCCCTGGATTCCCTGGTGGCACACGGGTCCATCATCAGCGGCGGGGTTGTCCGGAACAGTGTTCTGTCATACAATGTTTTTGTCCGGAGTTGGGCGTCCATAGAAGAATCGGTGGTGATGGAAAACGTTGTCGTAGGTCGCTATGCGCGAATCAAGAAGGCCATCATCGCGGAGGGCGTCAGGATCCCTCAAGGTATGCGAATCGGCTTTAGCCCCGCGGAAGATCGCAAGCGATTTACGGTGACCTCCAGGGGGATTACGGTTGTCACGCGAGAGGACATATGAAACCAAAAGCGAGATATCATGTGGTGCCCCACGTCCCCGAACCGCTGCAGGCGCTGAAGCGGCTGGCCTACAATGTCTGTTTCAGCTGGAAGGACGACATATGGGACCTTTTCCAGCGCGTGGATCCGGGCCTGTGGGCATCGTGCTCCCATAACCCCGTATTAATGCTGGGGCTGGTCAGCCAGGAGCGCCTCGAGGAACTTTCCCGGGATCAGGGCTTTCTGGCCCAACTGGAGCGCGTGGGGGACGGGTTCGATCGCTACCTGTCTCATCCCAGGGTGCAGGCCATGGACTACTGCCCCGAGGCGCCTTTCCAGGTCGCCTATTTTTCCGCCGAATTCGGGCTCGCCGATTGCCTCCCCATCTATTCCGGCGGTCTGGGCGTCCTTTCCGGAGACCATGTGAAGTCATCCAGCGACCTGAACGTGCCCCTGGTAGGGGTGGGGCTGCTTTACCAGCAGGGGTACTTCAACCAGTATCTCAGTTCGGACGGATGGCAGATGGAGACCTATACGGTCAACGATCTGGCCAACATGCCCGTCACACAGGT
The DNA here is from genome assembly GCA_019307165.1 of Deltaproteobacteria bacterium. Taxonomy (GTDB): domain Bacteria; phylum Desulfobacterota; class DSM-4660; order Desulfatiglandales; family Desulfatiglandaceae; genus JAFDKD01. The sequence continues at coordinate 2,018 of JAFDKD010000179.1, forward strand.
CAGGGACCATGACGGCGCCCCTTTGACGGTCTCCGTCGATTTCAAGGGCGAGCCCGTGCAGGTCCTCATCTGGCGGATCGATGTGGGCAGGGTGCCCCTGTACATGCTGGACACCAATGCGGAGGAAAACCCGCCCGAAATCCGCAGCACAACGTCCCAGCTTTACGGCGGCGACCGGGAAATGCGGCTCAAGCAGGAGATCGTGCTCGGCATCGGCGGCGTCCGCGCCCTCAAGGCCCTGGGCATCGAACCCACGGTCATCCACATGAACGAGGGGCATTCCGCTTTTTCCGCTCTCGAACGCATCAACATCCTCAGAAAAGAGAAACAACTCTCATTCGACGAAGCCCGGGAAATCGTTCTGGCAGGCACGGTATTCACCACACATACGCCCGTGCCTGCCGGGAACGACGTGTTCGACGTGGATTTGATGCGGACATACCTGGAGCCCTACGCCCGGGAATTGGGGATCCATTTCAAGGTCCTGCTCGGGTACGGCCGCGTGGAACCCAGAAACGAATCGGAGAATTTCGGCATGACCCCGCTGGCCCTTCGCCTGTCGGCCTACAGCAACGGGGTCAGCCGCCTTCACGGAAAGGTCTCGCGCCGGATATGGAAAGAGGTATGGCGCCGGCATCCGGTGGAGGACGTCCCCATCGAGCACATCACCAACGGCATCCACGTTCCCACGTGGATATCGAGAGAAATGGGGGCCCTGTTCGACCGGTACCTGGGCCCGGACTGGGCGGAGGACCCCGACAACGAGCGCTTGTGGCGTCGGATTGAAGAGATCCCGGCCACGGAGTTGTGGCTGGCCCACGAACGGTGCAGGGAAAAGCTGATCGGCTTTGCCCGACTCCGCCTGGTGGAGCAGATGAAGAACCGGGGCGCGGGGACGGCCCAGCTCCAGGCCGCCGGAGAGGTCCTGGGAACCGGGGCGCTCACCATCGGTTTCGCCCGACGGTTCGCCACCTACAAACGGGCCACCCTGTTGTACCGCGATCCCGACCGCCTGGCACGCATCATGAGCAATCCGGACCGGCCCGTTCAGATCATCGTTGCCGGAAAGGCCCATCCCCAGGACGACGAAGGCAAGGCATTTATCAAGCACATCGTTCATCTCGCCCGGGACGAGCGTTTCAGGAACCGTATCGTTTTTCTGGAGGACTACAATCTTCACGTGGCGAGGAACCTGCTTTCAGGGAGCGACCTGTGGCTCAATACGCCCAGGCGCCCGCTCGAGGCCTGCGGGACCAGCGGCATGAAGGCCCTGGCCAACGGTTCCCTGAACCTCAGCGTATTGGACGGATGGTGGGACGAAGGCTACCACCGGGAGTTTGGATGGGCCTTGGGCCACGGAGAAGTGTACGAAGATACGGAGGCCCAGGACGCTATTGAAAGCCGGGACCTGTACAACCTGCTGGAAGAGGAAGTCGTGCCTCTATTCTATCAGCGAGGGAGAGACGGCATCCCCCGCGGATGGCTCGAAAAGATGCGGGCCGGCCTTCGCCACCTGGTACCCCTGTTTAATTCCCATCGGATGGTACTGGAATACGTGTCGCGTTATTATCGCCCCTGCTCGGTTCGATACAACGCCCTGAGGCGCGACAACTTCCAGGGGGCAAGAGACCTGGCCGCCTGGCGGCGGAAACTCATGACCTCCTGGCAGGATGTGGCCGTACAGGATGTCTCGGCGGGCAACGGCGTCGAGATGGAGGTGGGACGCGATCTCGAGGTCACGGCGAAAATCAACCTGGGTTCGCTGGCGCCGGAAGATGTCACGGTCGAAGCCTATTACGGTCGCCTGGACGAGCACGGGGACTTTTCGGAACGGGAAACGGCGGGGCTGGAGGTCATCGATTCGGCGGGCGGCATCCACACCTACAGCGGCGCCATTCCCTGCAGTCACTCCGGCCGTTTCGGGTACACGGTCCGAGTTACGCCCAGCCGGAACAGGCTCGAGAACCGTTTCATGATGGGCCTGGTCAGATGGGCATGAAAGATTTGGGATTTGGGAATTCGGATTTGTGATTTAAGGAAAAGAGTACATCGTAACGAACGAGGAATGTCGGATGATTAAAAAGAGATTGTTTCCGTCTGAAAACGGCGATAGGGTCGGGAACAGACGATGCACCGAGGATTTTGCTCCCCCACCTTTCACTTCAACATTCGATACTCGATACTCGATATTCGATATTCTCTCCCCGACACTGGTCAATATATCCTTAAGGATTGCACCGGTTTTTATTCCCGGTGACCTGCCGTTGGGGGCGACGTGCCCACCATAAACACAACACTGACCCGCAGGCAGATCGAGAGCGTTGTGTCCGGGGACCTTCCGGACCCTTTCACCATCCTGGGCGCCCATCCCCTCCCCGATAAAACAGGTCCGGCGGTTGCGGTCCGGGCATATCTGCCCGACGCGGTCGCGGTCGCCGTCCTGGACCTGATACCGGGCGAAGAACTGCCCGCCCGAACGATAGGCGATAAAGGCCTTTTTGAAGCGGTTGTCGAGGGGGTGGAACAAATTCAACCCTATCGACTCAAGACGGTTTTCAAAGGCGGGGGCGTATCCATTTTTTACGACTGCTACGCCTTTTCGCCGGTCCTCACCGAGTACGATCTCTTCCTCTTCAACCAGGGAAAACATTACGACATTTACGAAAAGCTGGGCGCCCACCCCATGCGCCACCAGGCGATTTCGGGCGTCCACTTCGCGGTCTGGGCGCCTTCTGCGGCCGGCGTCAGCCTGGTAGGGGATTTCAACCAGTGGGACGGTCGGCGCCATCGGATGCGAAGCCGCGGATCATCGGGCGTCTGGGAGATATTCGTTCCTCACCTGGGACCGGGGCTCAAGTACAAGTACGAAATCCGTACCGGGGACGGCACGCTTCTCATGAAGTCCGACCCCTACGCCTTCCGGTTTGAAAAACGACCCAAGACCGCGAGCGTGGTACACCGACTGGACGAATTTAAATGGACCGATCAGGACTGGATCGCGGCAAGGGCCGAGCAGGACCCGCTTTCCCGGCCCATGGCCGTTTACGAGGTCCATCTGGGTTCGTGGCGGCGCCGTGTGGAAGAGGGCAACCGGTGGCTCACCTATGAGGAGATCGCCGACGAACTCATTTCCTACGTGCGGGATATGGGATTCAATTACATCCAGTTTCTGCCCCTGTCGGAGCACCCCTTTGACGGCTCCTGGGGGTATCAGGTCACGGGCTATTACGCGGCCACATCGCGTTTCGGCGCCCCGAACGACCTCATGGCCCTGGTGGACCGGTGCCATGGGGCCGGTATCGGCGTCATCCTCGACTGGGTGCCCGCTCACTTCCCGCGGGACCCTCACGCCCTTGAATATTTCGACGGCACGCACCTCTATGAGCACGCCGATCCCAGGCAGGGCATCCACAAGGATTGGGACACCCTGATCTTCAATTACGGCCGTGACGAGGTGAGGAACTTCCTTGTGGCCAATGCGCTGTTCTGGCTCGATAAATACCATTTCGACGGGCTTCGGGTGGATGCGGTGGCCTCCATGCTGTATCTGGACTACTCCCGCGAAAAGGGAGAATGGGTCCCCAACCGGTTCGGCGGCAGGGAAAACCTGGAGGCTATCGAATTCATCAAGGAAATGAATGCAAAGGTCTATGAGCGGTTTCCCGGCACGGCGACCATCGCCGAGGAATCCACGGCATGGCCCGGGGTCACGCGTCCGGTCCATCTCGGCGGCCTCGGCTTCATGTTCAAATGGAACATGGGCTGGATGCACGACATGCTGACCTTCATGGCCAGGGAGCCCGTGCATCGTCGTTTCCACATGGACAACCTGACCTTTGCACTGCTTTACGCCTATCATGAAAACTTCGTGCTGCCCCTCTCCCACGATGAGGTGGTCCACGGCAAAGGGTCCCTGCTGGGGAAGATGCCCGGAGACGATTGGCGGAAATTCGCCGATCTCCGGCTGCTGCTGGGCTACATGTACGGCGAGCCGGGTAAAAAAACCCTGTTCATGGGCGCGGAGTTCGGACAGCGGGCCGAGTGGAATCACGACCGGGAACTGGAGTGGGGCCTTCTTCAATACGAACCCCACAAAGGGCTTCGGCGGTTTGTGAAAGATTTGAACCGAATGTACATGTCCGAACCCGCCCTCTATGAACTGGACCACGATCCGGACGGATTTGAATGGATTGATTTCCGCGATGCGGATGCAACGGTTGTCTCATTCATACGGAAGGCGAGAGACAACCGGGAACAGCTGGTGTTCGTGTTCAACTTCACGCCGGTGCCCAGGGAAAGCTATCGGGTGGGTGCGCCGCTTCCCGGCCTGTATCGCCGGTTGATCAACTCCGATGCCGCTGCCTATGGCGGTTCCGGCGTCGATTCGGGCGGCGATGTGACGGCAGACCGCAAGCCGTGGCACGGGCAGCCCTATTCCCTCAATCTCCGGCTTCCGCCCCTCGGCATGATGGTGCTGAAGGCAGAGGGCACACATGAAAAGTGATGTCAAGAAAAAGTTCTCCATTACCGTGAAATCGATTTTTTGATTTCACAGGACGACCATTGGCCTTGCTGACTGCGTAAGATTACCCCTTTACCAAA
>JAFDKD010000895.1 GCA_019307165.1 Deltaproteobacteria bacterium
ACCTTGACCGATGACATTGTCAATTACATCCGGGAAAACGTGCGGGAAGAGGAATAACCCATGGCCGCCAAGAAAAAAATAAGCCTGGAAGAGATGGCGGACCGGCTTGCGGCCGGAGACCGCCGCATGGCGGCCCGGTTGATCACCATGGCCGAAAATCGGTCGGAAAAAATCGGACCGCTCATGAAAATGATCTACCCGCGCATCGGGAAGGCCAAGATCATCGGCCTGACCGGGTCGGGCGGCAGCGGCAAATCCACGATGATCGACAGGCTGATCGAGGCGTTCCGGGGCATGGACATGAAGGTCGGCGTGGTGGCCGTGGACCCGTCCAGTCCATTTTCAGGCGGGGCCTTGCTGGGCGACCGCATTCGGTTTCAAAAGCATTCCATGGACGACGGCGTATTTATGAGGTCCATGGGTTCCCGCGGTTACCTGGGCGGCGTGGGTAGGGCCACAAGCGACGTGGTGCGCATCATGGAGGCCATGGGGATGGACGTGATCATCGTGGAGACCCTGGGGGCCGGACAGGACGAAATCGATATATTTCACGTGGCCCAGACCTGTCTGCTCCTGCTCACGCCGGGAATGGGCGACGACATCCAGTCCATGAAGGCCGGCATCATGGAAATCGCCCATCTGATCGTGCTCAACAAGGCCGACCTGGACGGCGCCGAATCCTGGCAACCTGGAAGCCATGGTTCACATTGCCGGCAACGACCGGGGGGGGGACGGCTGGACCCCGAGGGTCCTTTCCACGGTTGCCTGCAGCGAACGGGCGGGTGAAGCCAGAGGCATCGGAGAACTGGTCGAGGCCATACTGGCGCATCAGGCGCATCTGCATGACAGCCGGACCATCGAAGCGGTCCAGGCCAGGCGGGTCGAGCAGGAACTGGGCCTGATTTTCAAGGACGAAATGGAAAAAATCGTCTTTGCCGGGCTCAAGGGTACGGGCCGCAAGCGGGCCTATATCGAGGCCATCCTGGCCGGGCGGAACGACCCCTACTCGGTGGTGGAAGAGGTGCTGAAAGAATTTCTAAAAATTCCCGGCCCATAGGCCGTGAATTTTTGTGACGAAATAGAAAGGGCGGGACCGAAAAGATCCCGCCCTTTTTAACGAAGGGATATGGCTCTCGAAGTGCCCTAATGGTCGATCTTCCTCTTTCGCCTGATATGCCAACATGCCGAGCCTGCCATCAGGAGCGACAGCAGGATCAACCCCCACTGGCCCAGCGTGGGTATTTCCACAGGGGAGGCGGAGACACTGATCCGCATGATAGTTTCGATATCCGCTTCCCAGTTGAGGCCGCCGTTATCCGACCAGACGGCATAGTCCAATATGCTCCAGGCCCCGGTTTCAGACTTGGAACGGGTGAACCACAAATTATAATATCCAGGGCCGCTGCTCACCTGGGCCACCACGAAGTAGGTGGTGTTCGGCGCGAGCGGAATATCCCCTGTGGCCGTATAGGTATTCAAACCGGGCGACGGATTGCCCGGACCGGCCAGCAGACCGTTCGGCACCATGATGCCCGGCTCACCGCCGTTGTCATTGAATATGCGCAAGGTAAAATTTCCCGAAGGGTTAAGGACCTCGAAAACATCGATAGTCACGGAATCCAACAGGTAAGTACCGCCGTCTGTCCTGAATCCCTGCGTCTCGACATTCAAAATGTCCACCTCGTAGAATTTATCTTGAGACTCCCCCAGATTGGAAACCATCGCCGCTGCCGTTGCGGGCAAGGCATAAAACATCGCAAAACATGCAATCAAAACGACAAGGCATTTCCAGGCGGAACCGCTTGCCGCCCGTGAACCGATCGATCTACGTGATAGTGAAAGCCGTCTCATCTCTGTCTCTCCTTTCCTTAGGGGGATAAATAGACAACAAAAACAACGGACTAATTACGTATATTTAGAATATTTTACGAAAAATGTCAACATAATTTCTCACGAGAGGTTGCCAAATAAGTCATCTCCCGCCCCTTGGCGAAACGGGTTATGTGTTACCGGACCCTATTTTTTCTTTCAGAAACTGGAACCCGGGGGTTATGGCTTCGGTCAACCCCATGGGCAGCAGCGTTTTTACCGGCTGCCCTATGTTCTGACGGCCGCCGCTCTTGAAAAGCTGCGCCATGACCAGGGGCAGCATGTTGCCGGGCAAGCCGATCCCGATCTCGCTATCGCCGATTCCGGCGAAGGCCCGGTCTCCCATGCCGGGGATCACGACCTGAGGCCGGCCGGTAATGAACGGCAGAAGGCCGCCTTTCATGCAGGATTCGCCGAATCCCTCGAAGGCGGACATGACCGGGGCCTTGTAGTCGTAGCAAAGGGCGTGAACGATATGCGTTACGTGGGCGCCGTCCCCGAAAACCAGGACCGTATCGGGCTCGACCGGTGTATGGTGAAGTGGTGAGGAGACAAGGCCATTGTATTGGGCCGCTTTCTCAGCCTGCCCGCCCGCGAAGGCCTTTCGGGCGAATTCGAAGCGGGCTTTCTCGGAAGCCCGGTCCAGATGCCAACCCTGCCGGACCTGGCTTTCCACGAGATCCTCGTCGCTCACATCAACCCATTTGTTCATGGCCGAGGCCGGGACGCAAAAATTCTCATCCGCGGTCATGGCCGTGGTCCAGCCCCACCGCCGGGCATAAGTAAATGCCTGGCAGATGCTCCATTTCTGGTTGCCGTGGCCCGGCCGGACGGCTTCCGCCGGTATTTC
>JAFDKD010000180.1 GCA_019307165.1 Deltaproteobacteria bacterium
CATCCTTTCTTTTGATGAAGCCTCTCCTCCGCCCCTTTATCCCCTCCCGCGAGAGCCTGCACCGGACCTGATCCGGGGGGAGGGGGAATGAGTTGTCGGACAGCCTCCCCCGGGGGGGGGATTTCGTCTCCCCCCTTTGATAAAGGCTCTTCCGGGTTTTCAGTGGGTAGCAGGGTACGGAAAAGCCTATCAATTGAAACCGGCAACATTCGTGGTCGTTGTCGTGGTCGTAATCGCCGCACACTCCAACGCCGATCCTCGGGCAATCTCGAAGAACCGCCGGCGATCAGCCTTCCTCCCTTTGCCATTGCCCGCAGGGAAATTCGGCTTACAAATTGATATTCGAATACTTCCTGTACGGCCTCGCCTCTTCCTTTCCCTCCAGCAAATCCAGGGAACGATTGATATGCTTGCGGGTGTCGCGGGGCATGATCACATCGTCGATGTAGCCGCGCCCGGCGCCCACATAGGGGTTTTCGTACTCGGCCCGGTAATCCGCTATCCGATCGGCCTTTGTTTTTTCGGGGTCGTCCGACTGCTTGATTTCCTTGGCGAATATGACGCTGGCCGCGGTCTCGGCGCCCACGATGGACACGCGCCCGTTGGGCCAGCTCCAAACCAGATCGGCGCCCGTGTCCTTGCAGCACATGGCCAGGTAGGCCCCGGCAAACGATTTCCGCACGATCACCGTAATCTTGGGCACGGTGGCATCGATATATGAATAAAGCATTTTCGCGCCGTGCCGCAGAATGCCCTTGTGCTCCTCCCTGGAACCTATCAGGAAGCCGGGCGTATCGTGCAGATTGACCAGGGGGATGTTGAAGAGGTCGCAAAAACGGACAAACCGCGCCACCTTGTCCGCCGCATTGCAGTCGATCACCCCACCCATCCAGTTGGGCTGACTGGCCACGATCCCCACGGTTCGGCCGCTGAAACGGCAAAATCCGACGATGACGTTTCTGGCGAAATCTTTGAAGATCTCGAAAAACTCCCCACCGTCTATGATTCTCTCGATGATGTCGTGCATGTCGAACGGCGCCGACGGGTCCACCGGGACCAGTTGGTCCAGGTCCGCTTCGGCTCGCTCGGGATCATCATCCGTTTCCGCCCGGGGCGGGGCCTCGCGGTTATTGGAAGGCAGATAGGCGAGAAGCCGCCTTGCCTGATCCAGGGCGTCCCGATCATCTTCGGCAACGATGTGGGTCTGGCCGCTGGTCACGGCGTGGGCCTTCGACCCGCACAGTTTTTCGAGACTGATCTCCTCGCCCAGCTGGGTCTTGACAAACGCCGGCCCGGCAATGCCCAGGAACCCGGTGTCTTTGCACTGGATGAGAAAGTCCTGCATGATCGGGTGATAGGCCTGGCCGCCCAGGCAGGGCCCCATGATGATGGCGATCTGGGGAATAATCCCCGAAGCCAGGATCTGCTCCCTGAAAAGCCACGCATAGGCCTCCAGGGTGTCCATGCCCTCCTGAAGGCGGGCGCCGCCCGAATCGTTGAGCCCCACGAAAGGCACGCCTTTTTCCTTTGCCATCCGAATGCCTTCGGAGAACTTCTTGCCATGATACTCGCCGAACGTACCGGCCATGGCCGTGTAGTCCTCGGCGCCCGCGAACACCAGGCGCCCGTTGACGTTCCCGAAACCCGCGATCACCCCCTCAGCGGGGATTTCCTTCTTATCCAGCCCGAACGCGGTGGTGCGGTGGGTGACAAAGGCGCCGATCTCCGTGTACTTTCCGTCGTCGAAAAAATAGCCCAGCCGCTCACGGGCCGTCAATTTCGATGCGGCGTGCTGTTTCTCCACGGCCTTCTCGCCGCCCATGGCCTCGATTTTGGCCCTTCGTTCCCGGTATTCTTTGTAGATCTCGTCGTAATTTCTTTGCATGTTGCTTTAGCTCCTATGTATCGTCCACCCAGCCTCCCCCATCGAAGGGGAGGAGTTTTAATGGATTTCGGCGGTTGTCGTTCAGACTCTCTATGGGGATTTGCCAACGGTATTAAATCCCCCCCCCCCTTCACAAAGGGGGGAGAGTGCAAAGCAACCCGCAACCCTGAACCTTGAACCTTTGAACCCTACGAAGTTACACAAGAGTTGGCTAAATCAATTTCCGGTCTCTGCTCTCCGACCGTTACCATCTGTCTTCCGTCCTCCGACCTCCGACCTCTGATCTCCGACCTCCGACCTCCGTCCCTTCTACCGATTCGCCTTCCGGTACCCCAGGGCGTCGGTGGCAATGACCATCTTCAAAATGTTGGCCGAACCCTCCAGGATCTGCGGCAGCTTGGCATCCCTGAGCATCCGTTCCACCGGGTATTCGCTGGAATATCCGTAAGCGCCCAGGATGCGCAAGGCCCCGTCCGCCACCCGCGAGGCCACGTCGCAGGCATAGTATTTGGCCATGGATGTTTCCAGGGCGTTGTTCAGCACGCCGTCGTCCTTCTGCATGGCGCACCGGTAGGTCAGGAGCCTGGCCGCCTCGGTCTCCACCACCATGCGGGCCAGTTCCTCCTGCACCATCTGATACTCGCCGATGGGTCTGCCGAACTGCTCACGCTCCTTCGCATACTTGATGGCCTCGTCCACCAGGCCCTGGGCCGCGCCAACACCGCCGGCCGCCGCAGTCAGCCGGGTGTTGTTGAGGCTCCCCATGCACAGGGTAAAGCCCCTGCCCTCTTCGCCTCCCAGGAGGTTTTCAACCGGGACCTCCACATCGTCAAAAAAAAGCTCTCCCGTGGGGCAGGCCTGCCAGCCCAGTTTCTGGGCCGTGGGACCGGTGCTCACGCCCTTGGCATGAAGGTCCACGATAAACGCGGACATGCCCTTGTAGGGCTTGGACGGGTCCGTGTAGGCATAGACCACGCCCGCATCCGCCACCTGGGCGTAGGTGATCCAGGTCTTGGAGCCGTTCAGGATGTACCGGTCGCCCCGTTTCTCCGCCTTGGTCTTCATGCTGGCCACGTCCGACCCGGCATTGGACTCGGTGATGCCGATGCACCCGAGATACTCTGCGCTTACGAATTTGCCGACATATGCCTCTTTCTGCTCATCGGTGCCATACTGGAAAATCTCCCTGGCATTGCCCATGGTCTGCATGTTGAAGGCCGCCCGAAGGGAACCGCTGATCTTGGCGATCTCTTCGGTCACCACCGCGTGGGCCAGAAACCCGAGGCCGGAACCGCCGTATGCCTCGGGGATGGGGCACCCGAAAAACCCCAGTTCCCCCATCTTGCGAACGATGTCTCCCTGGAACCGGTGCTCCCGCTCATCGTCCTCTACCCTCGGCAGGATCTCTTTCTGGACGAATTTCTTTGCCATGTCCTGGATGGCGACGATCTCTTCGCTCAGTTTCATTTTCTCAATCTCTCCTTGGTTTGGTTCAGCCAAAGCCGATGTTTAGACGTGCGCATGCAACACCCGCCAGTCATTCCCCGCCAAAAAGCGGCGGGAAATCCAGTTTCCCATTCGGCTGGTTCTCCCGTTTAGCGGGGGATGACGAATAAAACTTCACACTTGAATATCAAGCACCACAGTGGTGCTCAGGCGTCCAATACGTCATACTTCCACCTTGAACCCCAAATCCACTTCGCTGGCCGGAATGCCGCCCCGGATGCCCCAGTTCTCCATGGGTGGCTCGTACAGGACGATAAACACGTCATTTGGCTCGACACCCAATTTACCCAGCCCTTTCACGATTTCCCCATAGAGCTGTTTTTTGGCATCCAGGGAGCGGCCGGCAAACAGGGTGATTTCCACCAGAGTGTACCTCTCCGTCCTTCCGGGCGGCACGATGAAGTCCTCCGGCGCGTATTCGTCGATCCTCTGGTTCCGGTCGTGCTCGGGGATCTTGAGGGCCTTGACCATGGCGGCGTGTACCGCTTCATGAAGGGCCTGCTTGTCCTCCCGGCGCCACCCCTTCATTATGCTGATTTTTGCTAGCGGCATGTCGAGCCTCAAATGTTTAATGCGAAAGAAAGGAGAACACCACGAATGTCATTCCCGCGCAGGCGGGAATCCATAGCTACCACACGATTTTCTGGATTCCCGCCTGCGCGGGAATGACAAGATCGAGATGCGTCATTTCTCTGTTGACGCGACACTAGCGGCATTTCAGAACTCCGGATGAAACGAATATATGAACACGAATCGATGTGTCGCGGCTGAAGCCGCTCCTACAATAGACCTGGTATTGGGTAGGCCCGCCTTTATTCGTCTGAGACTGACTTCACCGGGCAAAAGGTAGAAGGGAGAAGCGAACTCTCATGCAATTGCATCACTAAAAGAGCGAATGGCACTCTTTGCCTCCAACCTCCAACCTCTTGCCTCCAACTATTTCCGCCCGAACCCCATACGCAGGCCCCCGTCCAGCCGGATGAACTCGCCGTTCAGATAGGAATTGCGGACGATCTCGCAGGCTAGCGACGCGAATTCCTTCGGCCTTCCCAGCCGGGGCGGAAAAGGCACCTGAAGTCCAAGCCGCCCCCGCACGTCCTCCGGAAGTTTTCCCAGCAAAGGGGTCTCGAAGATCCCGGGAAGGATGGTCATGATGCGAATGCCGTCCCGCGCGAACTCCCTGGCCAGGGTCAGGCTCATGGAAGTGACCCCGCCCTTGGAGGCGGAGTAAGCGGATTGTCCGATCTGGCCGTCAAAGGCGGCGATGGATGCCGTGTTGATATAAACGCCCCGCTCCCCTTCGTCGTTGGGCGCGTTTTCCATGAGCGTGGGGGTGGTGGCCCGGATCACGTTGAAGGTGCCCGTCAGATTCACGTTGACGATGTTGGTGAACCACTCCTGGGAAACCAGCCCGTTTTTGCCCATGATACGGACCGAACCACCGATGCCCGCGCAGTTCACCACGATATGATACGTGCCGAAGGCCTCCTTGATTTTTGCGGTTACGGCCTCCACCTCATCGTTGTCCGTTACATTCAGCGGGAAAAAGAGGGCCGCATCCCCCAGTTCCGTCGCCAGCTTTTCGCCCAGTTCCCGGTTCATGTCCAAAAGGGCCACGCGGGCGCCTCCCGATATCAGTGCCCTTGCCGTTGCCTCCCCCAGACCGGAGACGCCTCCGGTAATAATTGCCGCGCTGCCGTTGATATCCATGCTTATCTCCTCCGAATTATTGCCAATCCATCAATGACGGGATGGGCACGGGGTGTGTCCAATATGGAAACAAATTACTTTCTGCTCCCATCCTCATTATACTCATACCAACCCTTGCCGGTCTTGCGCCCCAGGTGGCCCGCAAGGACCTTCTGCCGCATGATGGAAGGAGGATAGAACCGCGGATCTTTGTCCTCTTCATAGATATTGGTGTAGGCCATGAGCGACACCTCGATCCACACCAGGTCTCCTGTTTCAAAAGGCCCCATCTTGCGGCCGAAGGCCAGACGCATGCCCTTGTCGATATCCTCGGGAGATGCCACGCCCTGCTCCACCAGGCGCATGGCCTCCACGTTGGCGCAGATGTTGATGCGGTTCAGAATGAACCCGGCAATGTCCCGGTTCACCATAATAGGCTCCTTGCCGATGAAACGGACAAATTCCGCACCATATTGAAATGCCTCATCGCTGGTGGCAACGCCCCGGATCACCTCCACCGCCTGCATCATGGGCACGGGATTGAAAAAATGGAGCCCCACGAAGTTCTCGGGCCGGCTCATGACGGATGCCACCTCGGTGATGGTTATGGCGGAGGTGTTTGTGGCCACGATGGTCTTTTCTCCCACGATCGGGTCCAGCTTTTTGAGGGCCTCGTGCTTCACGCCGATCTTTTCAAAAACAGCCTCGATCACCAGGTCCGCGTCCGCCGCGCCGTCCAGATCGGTGCTGACCTGAATCCGGCCCATGACCGTGCCCAGATCGTCCTTCACCTTTCCTTTTTCAATGAATTTGGATGCGGACCAACTGATGGTCTTGACCGCTTTGTCCAGCATTTCCTGGGAAATGTCGTTCATCACCACTGAAATACCGCTCTGCGCGCATACCTGGGCGATACCGCATCCCATGGTCCCCGAACCCATGACAAATACCTTGCCGATTTCCATTGCCGCACTCCTTTCCTTTCGGTTTTTCCGTGAAAAATAATTATAATTTTTATTAAGAATCTAATTAAATTTTAAAAATCCGTCAAGAAAAAACCAGTTCGGGCCTGCCCCGGCTTGAGGGGTTTCAACGCGGCTGAAGCCGTCGGCATATCTGCCGGTTTCAGGATGACGCCGCTGTAGGAGCGGTTTTAACCGCGACATGCAACGGACGTTGTTCCGATGAACCCCGCGCCGATCTGTGCTTTCCGGCCTTGACTTTCGACGCCCGGGGAAACGAAAATAGGCCCTGTGCATCACGCAATGCCTAATCTGTCATTCCCCGCCAAAAAGCGACGGGATCTCCGACCCGCGCTGCGGGACCAGAATGACGTAGAAGAAATTCGACCCGAACACTAATCTCAATCCGGAGGTACAAACCATGAAAATCCGATGGTTACCGCTTAGGTTTTTGCCGGCCATATTTTTGCTCCCGGCAGTCTCGGGATGCCTGGGGCCTCAGGTGCAAAGCACCGAAGATTACGGTCCGCTGGGACCCCAATCAGACAGGGCGCGGGGGGAGCAGCGGGTCCTCGTGGTGGCGGCCGGGTTTCCGGACGCAAACCCCGACTTCTCCCTTGAACGAATCAAGCGCAAGGCGGTGAAAGGTCTCAGCCGGTATGTCAGGGAGCAGTCCTACGGGTTGACATGGGTGAATCCCGACTTCCGGGGGGCGGTCATGCTGCCGGAGCCCATATCGGAATACAAGGTCAGCCCGTACAATTTCCGGGTGGACAGAACAAGGGTCCGGAAGCTGATCGAAGATGTCATGACGTCTCTGGAGGGCGATGTGGATTTCTCCGGTTATGACCACCTGCTCATCATCCCCTGGGTCACCACCCGGCCCGGCAAGGGATACGGCATGATCTGCTATTGCGCCAATCCCGGCATGCTGTCCGGAGTGAGAAGGGATGTTGCTTTTGTGACGGTCGCGTCGAAAAAGGGACGGAAATTTAACGGCGGCATATTCGTGGCGGCAGAAAACGCCCACCTGGGCATGTTCGCCCACGATTTTTTTCACGCCCTGGGAGGGATCGAAGGAAACCGACGCCTCGTCCCCTGACTGTACGACTTCGAGCGTCAGTCTGACGCTTCCCAACTTCCCAGCTTTGAGAACCACGCAATTTACATGGGCCCCTGGGACATCATGTCTCAGCATCTGGTCAAAAGAAATGAACCGCCGCCGGGTCTCTCTTCCTTTACCAAGATCCGGCTGGGTTGGATAACCCCCGAGCAGGCGGCCCTGGTCCGTCCGGGCGACACCGGAATCGTCTCCCTGTCCCCGCTCTCCAGAAAGGGAGAAACACTTGTCGTGAAGATACCGCTGCCGCGGGGCCGGTACTACCTGGTGGAGAACCGGCAACCCATCGGCTATGACCGCATCCTTCCCGATTCCGGCATTCTCATCCTGAAGGTCGACCCGAATGTTCGCGAGGGATCGGGAACGGTCCGTGTCATGAACGCGGACCCCGATTCGCCGAACTTCTCCCACGCCACTTTCCGGCTGGATCGCGAGAACCGGGGCCTGTTCATCGACAAAGCCGACCATGTGGCCGTGGTGCCGCTCTGGCCGGACGGGAAAAACCTTGGCGTGCTCGTTACCACACCCGAAAAGGGGCCGGAGGCGCTGCGGGCGGCCAAGACGATTCAAAGGGTTCTTGAACGATTTCCGGAGCCGAAGGGTGCGGCGCTTGAAAAGGAGGTGCGGGATGCCGTCGCATCCTTCGAGCGCCACGATTTTCATTCAAGTTATCTGAAGGCGAAGCAGTTGCTGAAACGTTGAGTTTCATTGGGGTCGGTGAGGCTCCTCCCGCATAGACCCGCTCCGCGTGATAGGCGTTCGGCATCAGGAAGCCCGCCTGAGGGGGGCTGGGTTTCAGTCTATGAGTCAAACTACAGTTGGTTTCAAACGAAGACGATTTTTTGTACGTCCACATGCCATACGTGACCTGTCATTCCCCGCCAAAAAGCGGCGGGAAATCCAGACCTCCGTTTGGCTGGATCCCCGCCTGCGCGGGAATGACTTGGGGGCGCGAGGATGACGGGAAAAAGATTCAACCTGAATAGAGAATAAAAGGGATCCGCAATGATCATGGCAATGTTGGGAAGCCTGCTGGGCGGCATCGGTCTTTTTCTCCTGGGCATGCACCTGATGACCGACGGTCTCAAGATGTCTGCCGGGGGCGCCCTTCGAAGCATACTCAATCAGGGAACGAAGACCGCTTTTCGAGGAATCCTGTCCGGGGCGGCTATCACGGCCGTTGTCCAGTCTTCAAGCGCGGTGACCGTGGCCATCATCGGGTTCGTGAATGCCGGGCTTATGACCCTGAGGCAGTCCGTGGGCGTGATCTACGGCAGCAACATGGGCACGACCATGACCGGCTGGCTGGTGGTGCTCGTGGGGTTCAACGTCAACATCAAGGTCCTTGCCCTGCCCGCCATCGGCATCGGCATGGCCCTGCGCATCGTTTTCAGCGGGAGGCGGCCGGGGGCGGCCGGCCTGGCGCTCGCGGGATTCGGGATTTTTTTCATGGGCATCGGGGTGCTCGCCACGGCGTTTCAAGACCTGGGGCAATGCATTCAGCTGGAGGCCCTGTTTATTGAGGGTTTCGGCGGGCTATTCCTTTTCGTGGGGATCGGGTTCGGCCTCACAATGCTCATGCAGTCTTCCAGCGCGGCCATGGCCGTGACGCTCACTGCTTCCGCGGGCGGCCTCATCCCTTTGAGCGCGGGCGCAGCCCTGGTCATCGGCGCCAATCTGGGGACCACCTCCACCGCGGCCCTGTCGGTCATCGGCGCCACGCCGAACGCAAAAAGGGTGGCGGGCGCGCATGTGGCTTTCAATGTCATCACCGGGGCCCTGGCCCTTTTGATTCTGCCCTTGTTCCTTTCCGCCCTCGTGACGTTGCGAAAAACAGTCGGACTGGCGGATGATCCCGCCCCGTTGCTGGCCCTGTTTCACACGCTGTTCAACACGCTCGGCGTCTTGCTGATGTGGCCCCTGACACGGTACCTGGTGCGATTTCTGAAAGAACGTTTTCGAGTGGCCGAGGAAGAATGGGCGCGGCCCAAGTACCTGGACCGCAATGTACTCGCTACGCCGACCCTGGCAATGGAAGCCCTTTTTCGCGAATTGGGCCGCATCGGCGAAATCTCAAGACGAATGTGCAGACGGGCCGTCAGAGGCGAACGGCATTCAAGGGTTCAGGGGGGAGACAGAAGGGCCTTGAACAGCCTGGTGAAGGCCGTTGGGGACTTTGCGGGGCGCATGAGGCAGGGCGGTATGCCCGAGCAGCTTTCCAATCTGGTGCCCAACGCGCTCCGGGTGGCGCGGTACTACACTGGTCGGCGCCATAAAATCCTTTGAAGGGCGCGTGAAACAATTGCTGAAGGCGACGGATTCCCGCGCGGCCGGCTATTCCGCCGTTGCCTGCGGCACGCTGTTGTCTGAAATTCTGAAGGAATACCAGGCCCTGAAGTCCGGTCTTCTCAAGGCCGGGGCCGACGGGCTCGTCAAAGTGGGACGCCTGGTCGCGGAACTGGATATGTTGAGCGACATCAGGCGGATCGGGGAGCAGGTGGAAAAGGGGTCGCGGTATCTGGCCGATCTGACCGGAAAAGCGGGTCGCCTAACCGAATGAGAAACCGCCGGCAAAAACGCCTCAGTTCATAAAGCATGCCCGCCCATAGGATGTTGGTTTCTGCATGGAACCAGAAAAAAGCGCTAATCCACGAACCGCAAAAACTCCTCCGGCGCCCCACGTTCACTGCGGAACAAACCACCCGGATGGTCTTCCAACGGCCGCCCGATGGACAGACCCATGATAAGGGCCTGGTCCTCGGGAATGCCCGCATACTTTCGAATCACGTCCGGATACCGCACCGACTGGGCCAGAAAGCACGATCCCAGCCCCTTTTCCACGGCCAACAGGGCGATCGTCTGAAGAATAATGCCCCCGTCCATGAGCGCATAGGGGTGAAATTCTTTATCCAGGTGCAGGTAGATCACATGAGGGGCGCCAAAGCACCGCACCATGTCCAGATAGTACTGAAGCCGTTTTTCCTTGTCTTCCCTGCCGATGCCGAAGGCCGTAAACAGGTCTCTCCCCAGTCCCTGATACCGTGTCTTCTGGGCGTCGCTGTACTGGCTGGGCATGTCGTAGTCGGGTGAAGCCTCCCTGCCCTCCCCCATACTTGTCACGTACGTCTCCTGGATTTTCCGGAGCGTCTCTCCACTAACAAGCGTGAGCTTCCAGGGTTGGGTGTTTCCCCACGACGGCGACCACAGGGCCCGTTCCATAATGTCTTTCAGGATCGGCTCCGGCACAGGCTCAGCATGGTAAGCCCGAATGCTCCGCCGCTCCATAACCGCTTTTTCTACGTCCATCTGCTCCTCCTCTATTCCATCTGTAAAACCTGGTCCTCTCCCGCAGGGCGGGAGGCATCAGGGTGCCCCATCGAAGGGGGTTCGGATTTCAACCTATGAATCAAACTGAAGTCGAATACAACCGAAGTCGTTTTTTTTTAAACGACCAGATGCAATACGTACTCTGTCATTCCCGCGCAGGCGGCCGTTCGGCCCTGAGCTCACGGCCGAAGGGGAATCCAGATCCCCGTTTGGCTGGATCCCCGCCTTCGCGGGGATGACTGGGGAGCGCGGGTCGAAGATCCCGTTTTAGCGGGGGATGACGCAAAGGGAGTTTGAACCGGAATATGAAACAAATTACTTGGACCTCCCTTTCGGCATACGTTCAAACACATATCTTTTATTCGAGGCGTCGCGTAAACATTATAACCTCAAACCAACTGCTACACGTGATTCATTCCTCCCCGGATCGGTAAAACCTATCCGGGTCCTCCCTGTCGCGCCGAAGCCTTGGCGTAGGACGGCACCAGAGGTGGAGGGTTTATTTGTGACTAAAAAGCTTCCAAACGTCACGTGTGGCCGACTCATTTTTCTCCGATAAAGGTGACCATCTC
The DNA here is from genome assembly GCA_019307165.1 of Deltaproteobacteria bacterium. Lineage (GTDB taxonomy): Bacteria > Desulfobacterota > DSM-4660 > Desulfatiglandales > Desulfatiglandaceae > JAFDKD01. The sequence goes on from JAFDKD010000180.1 coordinate 11,062, forward strand.
TTCGATGCGTTCCCGGGGGCATTTCACGTGATTGACCGGGTGGTCTTCGTCGGGGTATCCGATGGCAATGCCCACGATGATCCGTTTGGAATCGGGTATCCCTACCACATCGCGTATGACGTCCGGGTAGTCCACGATAGCCCTCATGATGCAAGTGCCGAGCCCGTATTCCAGGGCGGCCAGACAGATATTCTGGGACACGAGGCCGATGTCGATGATGGGCCAGGCGTCGTCCAGGACCCTGTCGACAACGAGGATAATGACCGCGGGCGCATCGTAGAAACGAAGCATGCTCTCGTTCCTTTCGGATTTCAGCTTTTTGTATCATGTCGATCCCTCAAGACCCGCTTGAGCACCTTTCCGGCCGCCGATCTGGGAAGCCGTTCAACGAACTCCACGGATTTAGGCTTCTTGAAACCTGCGATGTGTTCTTTGGTGTATTCAATCACTGCTTCTTCCGTCATGGTCTCCCCGTCCTTGAGCGCGACCACGGCGTGGACTTTCTCCCCCCACTCGGGATCGGGCAGGCCGATGACGGCCGCTTCCAGAATTTTTTGATGGGCATAGAGGACTTCTTCGATTTCTCGTGGAAAGATATTTTCCCCGCCGGTGATGATCATGTCCTTTTTGCGGTCCACAATGTACAGGAACCCCTCGTCGTCCAGTTTCCCCAGGTCCCCGGTGTGCAGCCAGCCCTCTTTGAGGGTCTTTGCCGTAGCATCCGGGTCCTTGTAGTAGCCCACCATCATATTGGGGCCCCGTGCCAGGACCTCGCCCACCTCTCCGCGAGGCACGTCGTTGCCGTCCTCATCCACGAGGCGGGTCTCCACGTTCATGAACGGCTTGCCCACGGAGGCCATTTTGTCCATCGCATATCGGGGACTCAAGGTGGTGATGGTGCCGGCCGACTCGGTCATGCCGTAGGTCTCCCCCAATCCGGCATTGGGAAAAAGCGCCAGAAGCCGGCGCTTTGTTTCCAAGGGCATGGCTTCCGCGCCCGATGACAGGGAGCGCACCGTGGAGGTGTCGTATCGGTCCAGGTCGGGCAATTGAAGAATGAAGTTCCAGACCGTGGGCGGAAAGGTCATCCGGTTAATTTTTTCCTCCGCGAGCAATTCCATGACCCGTTTGGGATCGAATACCCGCATGGTCACATTGGCGGCGCTCACGAAGAGGTTGGAAATCACGATCATAAAGGCGGCCACGTGGTACAGGGGAAAGACCAGGAGTACGCCATATTCGGGCCGGAGATCCACATCGACGGCGATGTTTACCGAAGCCCACACACAGTTCCGGTGAGACAGCAGGACCCCCTTGGGACGGCCCGTGGTGCCGGCCGTGTAGAGGATGCAGGCAATGTCGTCTTCCTTGAGGGCAACATCGGGTTCGGCATCCGAAGCCTGTTTGCAAAGGGCTTCGAAATCGATCAGATCGTCGGGGGTCTTCTCGCCGCTGAAAAAATATTGCGTCGCACCGGGCAGGTCGCCTTTGATCTCCCGGATGACCTTTTCAAACTCGCCGGCCAAAATTATGGCCTTTGCGTCTGAATGCGACACGATGTAATGCAGTTCCTTTCCACGGAAACGGACGTTAAGCGGAACCGGTACCGCACCCAGTTTCATCAGCGCCATGAAGGTCTCCAGCACTTCGTTACCGTTGAGGAAAATCGTCGCCACGTGGTCTCCCTTCTTGATCCCATGTTCGGCAAGGACAACGGCTCGCCGGTTGGCATTCCGGTCCCACTGCGCATGGGTCCAGCGGCCCTTTTCAGATACAATGGCTTCACGGTCCGGGTACTTGAAAGCCGCTCTCTTCAGGAGATGGGGTATGGTCATTTCGGTCATTTATTCGCCCCCTCTTTTATTTTTCTTGGATTCAGGTTATATGTTCAGCAGTGTCCATTCAAACGACGGAGGTACTAAAAACGCCCATGTCCGACACCGATTTTTCCATCGACACCCACCGATTCAGCGAAACCCGATATTTCGAGGACCTGAAGGTTGGAGAGACATTCTACATCCCGTCCCGCACCGTGACAGAGGCCCTTTTCGCCGCGTTTCAGACGGCATCGGGAGACAACCATCCCATACATTACGATGTCGAATACTGCCGATCGAGGGGCCACAGGGATTTACTGGCCCACGGGTACCAGGTCCTCATCCAGACGGCGGCCGGCGCGGGAATTTTTCCGCATGTCGTCGGCGACGCCCTGATCGGGTTTATCGAGCAGTCTTCAAGATTCCTCAGGCCGGTCTATGCCGGAGACACGCTGTACCCGTTGCTGACCGTGGCCCGACTCAAGCCTCAGAAAACGACGGGCGTGGTTACATTGACAAGCACCGTCCACAATCAGAAAGGAGAACTCTGCCTGGAAGGGGACCAAACCTACCTGCTGAAAAAGCGAAATCCCGGTTCGTGAGGGGCTGACAAGACCGTCGCTCCTACATGCCTGTCCGAACCGGATACCTGCGGCCGACAAATCGTCATAATATACTTTCCGTTTCTGAATGGAAGCTAGATGCGGTCATAATACTTCATCGACTCCCAAAACTCCTTATCCTTGTCCCGCCAGTCCATGCCGAACTTCTTGTCGTAAAAGGCGCCGAACCGGTCGAGCCATCGCCACCAGACGCTCTTGCCCTGTTCTTTGGCCTCCAGCACATCGTTGAGATAGGTGACGATGTTGGCCATTTCCTCTTTGGGCACGTAAAACGCAGCGCCTTCCTTGTATGACTTTACGGTCGTCTCAGGGTTCAGAGCGTGGGCCGTGAGCATCACCGTCACCACATCCTTCTTGCCGGCGATCCCCAGGAGATTGAAGCCGTCCACCCCCATGATATCCAGGATGGCAATATCGAAATACTGGCTCTCCAGGAGGCCTTTGGCCTCATCGAAAGTGCTCGCCCTTACCACTTGACACATGGTCAGAAGCTCTTCCAATGCATCCAGGACATCGGGTTCGTCATCCACGATCAGGATTCGTTTTCCATCTATCAGGTCTTTTG
>JAFDKD010000009.1 GCA_019307165.1 Deltaproteobacteria bacterium
ATCTTCGTTACCTGGGGGCCGTGACACTTCACCAGGTGGGGGACCGTGGAATCGTAATAGATGGCATCTCCCGGTTAGAGGACATGGACCTCTTCCTGGAGGCGTACTTCCATCGCTCCCGTCAGCACGTATATGAACTCCTGTCCGTCGTGGGTCGACCTTTCCTCTTCCGTCTCGGCCGGGACCAGCGTCACCAGAAAGGGCTCCATGTGCCTGTCTTTCTTATGCGGCGCCAGGGATTCGTATTCATAGCCGTAGTATTCGCCCTTTTCGGAATCGTACCGCGATATCACTTTACGGTCGCGAGCGCGCACAATGGTGTAGGGCCTGTCCTGCTCTCCTGAAATGAAATAGCCCATTTTCATTTCAAGGGCTTTGGCAAGTTTGATTACGGTACCCAGGGGCGGGGCCACCACGCCTTCCTCTATCCGGTGTAGATGGTCCTCCTGAAGACCCGTCCGTTGGGATATATCCCGCAGGCTTAAACCGCGCTGTTCCCTCACGGCCCTCACACGCTGACCGACATTCGCCTGAATATCTTCGTGAGACGTCTCGGGGCCGATGCTGTCCATGAATGCCATTTCTTCCTGGTTTCCCGCCAACTGCGTGGTAATGTCGCTCAGGAAATCGTCGTAGGCATCCCTGTCTTGCTTTTGGTCTTTTTTATCGCTCATAGTTGCTGTCCGGGGCGGAATGAAAATGTGAACGTAAAACGGGACGAGGGGCCTTTCCCCTACGCCGACTATCGATAGCGAACGTTATAACCTGAATATTGCAAAATCCAGGTATTAAATGGTTCGTGGCGTCACCCGACGTTCACAGGTTGCCGAGCTTCCCGTTCCACAGAAAACGAAACCAAGGTTATCACTTAATGATCGGGAGGGTCAAGTTAACCCCTCGCGCCCTGATCCACCATCAAAACCCCATCGCCTCCTTTAGCAGGCACGGGGTTCCCCGCTGAGAAAACGCGGGATGCAAGCACAAGCAGCTGCGTTTGTCCAGCCTATGGGAGGCGGGCAGGCGACAGCGTCTCCCGCACCTTCAATGATTCGGGTTTTCGGCAGTCGCCTAACTTTCAAGAACAAAGATGACTTCCATCCGAACGCGAAATTCGGCGACCCTGCCGTCTTCGATGGCTACCCGTTGTTCCAGGATTCTCAGTCCGGTGATTCCCCTAAGGGTCCGGCTGGCGCGTTCGTGGCCCACCTTGATGGCCTCCTCAAAGCTGATTTCAGAGGCGGCAATGATTTCCGAAACTCTGGCGACGCGCTCCATATGGCGACCTCCTCATAGGAATGTGGTTTATTCCATCTGCAAAACCTGGTCCTCTGGGCCAGGTCAGAGTTATCTGGCTGTGCTGTCCCGGAAATGCGGGCCATGAAGTGACTAAAGTTATGAGTGAGCTAAAGTGGAGGAGGAGCTTCGCTCATCAATCATATCAAATGTCAAAAAAATCCTTAACTCTAGACACTCTAGTCACTTGCAGGACCGCAAAGAAATTGAGAATTGAATGAGAATTGAAGATCGAAAATTGAAAATTGGTTGTGGCGCTGCGTAGCAGCGCATCCATAAATCTTCAATAACTCAATGTTCAATATTCAATGTATAGGGGCCGACGTGCACGGCTTGACACCCTGTCCGTATAAATCTATTATTCTAAACTATTCTGCGCAAAAACAAAAGGATGAAACAGCAGATTGGACCGCGTTTTCGCGCCGACGGCCCAAAGGGCGGTCGCCACTTTTTGGAAAGGACTGTGAACATGGCGGAAAGACAATATTTGGTAGATGACCTCACGTTGAATGAATCCTGGAGGATATTTCAGATCATGGCCGAGTTTGTTGAGGGATTCAGTGTGATGCCTGAAATGTCGCCGGCGGTGAGCGTTTTCGGCTCCTCGCAGATTAAGCCCCAGAGCGTCACTTATAAAACAACCGAAAAACTGGCCAAGTTGCTTGTGAAGGCCGGTTTCAACGTCATTTCGGGTGGCGGGCCGGGCGTTATGGAGGCCGCCAATAAAGGGGCGGCCGAGGCGGGCGGTAAATCGGTAGGACTTCATATCAACCTGCCCAATGAGCAACAGCCCAATGATTACGCCAACGTCCGGCTCAATTTCAATTACTTTTTCATTCGCAAAGTCATGTTTGTGAAGTACGCGGTGGCATATGTCATCATGCCCGGCGGCTTTGGGACGCTGGATGAACTGTTCGAATCCCTCACCCTCATTCAAACCCACCGCATTCGCAGCTTTCCCGTTATCCTCATGGAATCCGAATTCTGGGGGGGGCTCGTGGAGTGGATGCAAAAAACCTTGCTCCAACGGAAGACCATTCAAGATCCGGACCTGGATATTTTCAGGGTGGTCGATACACCCGAAGAAGCGGTGGCCATTATCAAACGGAGGGTCATTGTCTAACCCCTTGGCCGGTGAAATAGACCAACTCGGGCGGGATGCGGGCCGGCTAGGCATCTGCCTGTCGCCTCGGCAGCTCCGTCTGCTTGGGATCTACCTGGATGTCCTGTGGGAGTGGAGTCGGAAAATGAACCTGATCGGCGCTTCGACCCGTGCCCGGGTCCTGGAAGAGTTGATTCTCGATTCCCTTGTCCCCCACGCCCATCTGCCTGATGCCCGGCGCCTCCTGGATGTGGGGACCGGGGCGGGCTTTCCCGGCATTCCCCTCAAGATTTGCAGACCGCGTATGGTCCTCCACCTGGTGGAATCCAACTCGAAAAAGGTGAGTTTTCTGCGAGAGGTCATCCGGCGGACCCGGTTGGAGGAAGTCGATATCTTCCACGGGAGGATGGAACGGGTGTTTACCCCTGCCAAGAAACCGGGATATCCGCTGGTTACGGCCCGGGCGGTGGCGCCGCTGGGCAAGATGGTGTCATGGTGTGCGCCGATGCTTGCGCGGGGAGGGCTCCTGGTTGCATTCCAGGGCGAAACGGTTGACGCCGCATTAAACGAGGCCCGGAAGGAGATCGACGGCCGCCGGCTGAGCGTTGAGCGCATTATTCCCTATACTCTTCCCAGAAAAAAGGGGCGGCGGCATATCCTTTTATTGCGAAGACAAGGCGAGTGAATTTTCGATTCTTAAACAAGCACAGGACAGGTTTGTGGATTTGGGGAAAAAGAGCTGCTGATCGGTCCTAAGTTGAATATCGAATATCGAACAAGGAACGCCGAATGAGGATTGGCGTTTTCCGAAAGCCTCGCTAGTCCTTTCTAAGGGCGTCCATTATGATCTCAAGCTGAAGGTCGATATACCGGTCCAGGGACATCCTGTTTTTGAAATGCCACCCCTTGAGGACCCACATGTGCGCCATCATAATGATGTTGTACGCCATCAGGTCCACATCCACTGCCTTGAAGAGACCCTGCCCGATCCCCTCATTGATGATGTCGGCGAAAACACGGCTGACGTCTACTTCCAACGCCATGACGCTGGACTTAGAGGCCTTGTCCAGAGAACTCGATTTCTGGTAGATCAGCAAGGCCTTTTCTCTGTGCCTGTCGAGTATTTTTAGATAAAGAACGGCGGCGATGGCCAGCTTCTCCTCAGGATCGTCAATCTCCTCGATTTTTCTCAGGAGGTTTTCCCGGAAGGTCTTGAGGATGTCCTCCATGATCATCCGCATGATATCCGATTTGTTTTTTACATAATGGTAGGTCACCGGCAGGCTGACGCCCGAGGTTTCCGAGATCTCCTGAATGGAGGTGGCGGCAAAGCCCTTCCTGACGTACAGGGCGCTCGCCGTATCGATGATTTTTCTGCGAACCGTGTCTGAAGCGGTGATTTGATCCAGTACGGTCAGCTTAGTGCGGGAGACTTCCATCTTGAAGCATCCTCAATTCGCCGTTTTAATGAAGAGGAAAGGGCAGGGGGACGACGCACGCGGGCGCTACTTCACATACTTGAAGGAGACATTCACCCTCGCACGGTACGACGTCACTTTGCTGTTTTCGATCGTCATGTCCAACTTGGTGATCTCGGCAATCCTGAGGTCTTTCAGGCTTTCGCCGGCGGTTTCAATGGCGCCGCTAGCGGCATCTTCCCACGATGTATCGCTCGTCCCGACCAATTCGATGATTTTGTAGGTGCTTCCAGCCATTTTGATTCTCCTTTCGTTTCATGAGAGTTTAAGGTCTGCATTCCAATCCGCGTGCACCACCACCTCCTTTCCACTTCAGGTCATTTTTTTAGATTCTTGCCGCCATCCACTTTACAGGATTTCGCCATGCATGACAACGAGAGATTCGTTCAGCATGGAAACGAGACAGTCGGCTACGCCCCTTTCTCTCCTGACTTTCATCAACGCTTCGATGGGCCGACTAATTCCTCTGGATCAAAAGAATAAGGGCGGCCCCTCCCATCTGGTTCATGCTCCCATGCCCCTTTGCCGAGCCGATGGCCTTGTCGGCGTAATTGTAAATGACGCCGTCGCCGTCCACGCTGCCGATCTTTTTCCCGTTGATATTCAAAAGCCCGCCGTCCGTGTCCACGCTGCCGACTTTCTTGCCCAGGCGGTTGTAAACGATGCCGTCACCGTCCACACTGCCGATCTTCAAACCGTTACGGCTGAAGATATCGCCGTTTTCATCGGCGCTCCCGAGCAGCTTGCCGAGGCGGTTAAAAATCTCGCCGCCGGGATCGCCCGATACGCACGGGGTATTGCAGAGGATCAGCACGGTCAGGCAACACATGATAGAAACGTATGCGCCAACGGATTTTTTCCTGAATCGATTTCGCATGCTCCGCCTCCTTTTCAGACAGGCCGCCGGCTATCCTGCGGCATTGGAATGGCATTTTAGGCCTTGGCCCTAACCTTGGCAATCTGTTCCATGTTTCCCATGACGATCAGCGTCATTCCTTCGGTAATCGTCATGGCCGAATCCGGATTGAACCGGATTTCGCTCGAACCCGGCTCCGTCCAGCCCAGGACCAGGATCCCGAAATTTTCCTTGAGGCGGGATTCTTTTATGGTCTTTCCCATCATTTGGGAATCGGACGATATGGGCGCCTCATGGATCCGCAGCACCCCCCCCGAACTTCTCAGCATCAGGTCCAGAAAGCTGACCGCCGTGGGCCGAATCAACTCAGAGGCAATACGGAGCCCGCCGATGAAATTGGGTGAAACCACGGCGTCCGCTCCCGCCTTGTGAAGTTTGGGCTCGATCATGGCGTCCGTCATTCGGGTGATGATGCGAAGGTCCGGGTTCAGCATGCGCGCCGTCATGGTCACGTAGAGATTGTCCTTGTCCGAGGGAAGGCAGATGACGATGCCCCTGGCCCTGTCAATACCGGCCGATGCCAGGTTCGAATCGTCGGTGGCATCCCCTTGAATGTAGAAAAGCCCTTCCAACTCCTCAACCCGGTCGACCTGCCCCTGCTCAAGTTCGATCAGGACCACCTGTTCCTTGTTGCTGATCAATTCCCGGATTACATGTCGGCCGGTCTGGTCCCCCCCGCAGACGATGTAATGGCCGGACAGCTTCTTGATTTTGTTTTCCATCCGCTTTCTCCTCATAATGCCTGACAATTGCCCTTCGACGATAATCGCGGTGAGCGTGCTGATGCCGTAGAGGATCACCCCCATGCCGGCGGTGATGAGCACAATGGTGAATATCTGGGCGGTGACGTTGCCGGTTACCTCGACCACCTCCCCGTAACCCACGGTGGTCAGGGAGATCATGGTCATGTAAACGCAGTCCAGAAAACTTGGCTTGCCGCCGAAGATGACGTAATAACCGGTGCTCCCGGCCAACACCACCAGAAACATGATGGCGAGGAGATAAAAGAGTCTCTTTTGCATCTCTTCATCCTGCCTTGCGTCAAGGTTTGAGAAAGGCACGCAAAATAACACGGAGCGCCCGATTGGGACACTTTTAATTCAACGTCTTTTCCAAAGCGTATTATGATGGCCCGCGGTGTGCAAGATTTTTTTGAGGACCTGCAGCGGCAGGCTCGCGGGCATCCGGAATGAAAAAGTCCTTGAAAAAACAGTTGGTATGCAAAATAATCGGAAGGCGCGGTTAAAATCATGTGAAAAAGCTGAAAGGAATTATGGCAACGGCCGTTACAAAGGAGTAACACAATGACCCGAAACGCGGCAGAGAAATTCGCATCCTTCCAGAGTATTCAGGAGGGATTTGAGGCCACAGGATACGTTTGCAGCCGGCAGATCGCCACTACGCTCTACCTGGCCTACCACCTGGATAAACCGATCCTTGTGGAGGGACCGGCCGGCGTGGGAAAAACGGAGTTGGCAAAGGCGGCGGCCGCCTACCTGGAAAAACCGCTGATTCGGCTTCAATGCTACGAGGGATTGGACGAATCCAAGGCACTGTACGAATGGAAATACGCCAAGCAGCTGCTTTACACGCAGATACTCAAGGAGAAGCTCAACGATTTTCTGGACGATGCGGAAGGACTCTCGGCTTCCATGGCGCGTCTCCACAGCTATGACGACATCTTCTTTTCACGGGATTTTCTGGAGCCCAGGCCGCTTCTCAAGGCGTTGCAGCAGCCGGAGGGGGCGGTACTTCTGGTTGACGAAGTGGACAAGTCCGATCAGGAATTCGAGGCGTTCCTGCTGGAGATCCTGTCCGACTATCAGGTATCGGTCCCTGAAATCGGCACCATCCAGGCAATCTCCCGCCCCTTTGTTTTTCTCACCAGCAACAATACCCGTGAGATGAGCGAGGCGCTCAAGCGCCGGTGCCTTCACCTGTTCATTCCGTTTCCAGACCCCAAGCTGGAAAGCACTATCCTGCGCGTTCGGGTGCCGGACCTGTCCGAGGCCCTCCGAAAGCAGCTGGTGGCCTTTATCCACAAGGTGCGGCGACTGGACCTGAAAAAGGCGCCTTCGGTAAGCGAGACCATCGACTGGGCCCGGGTGCTGGTGCTCCTTCATTCGGAAAGCCTCGGCCGGGACCTCATTCGGGACACCCTGAACGTGATCCTGAAATTCGAAGAAGACATGGAGACCGTGGAGGAGCGGCTTTATGAACTGGTAGACCGGAACGCGCCGGAGGGCACGGTGTAAAGCGGCGTAATGGGAGTTTTTTGCCATGCAGCAGGTGCTTCAGGACTTTATAAAGGCCCTTCGAAGCTCGGGGGTGCGCATTTCCGTAGCCGAGAACATGGATGCCATGCACGCGGCCGCCCTGGTGGGCTATGGCAGCCGGCGGGCCCTGAAAGACGCCCTCGCCTCTTCTTTGGCCAAGTCTCAACCGGAAAAGGAGATTTTTTCGACGACCTTCGAGCGGTACTTTCAGCCGGATCGGGCATTCGAATCCGAAAGCGATACACCAACCCCCATGGCGGAGGCGCCGGAAGCCCCGGACGCTCCGCTCACCCAGATGCTTCTTGCCGGCGATCAGGCGGGCCTTTCTCTGGCCATGCGGCAGGCCGCCCAGCAGATCGATGTGAGCGCCATCTGGTTTTTCACCCAGAAGAGCCTCTATGTTCAGCGAATGATGAACGCCATGGGCGCGCAGGGCCTCGACGGCGATATTCGCGGACTTGGGGATACGCCCGGCGAGGCCGCACAACAGCGGCTCGGAGCCCTGCGGGATGCCAGGGCATTTCTGTACGAAAATGTCCGCGATTTTGTCGAACAGCAATACAGTCTCTTTTCCGGCCTGGCCACCGAAGATATGATGGAACGCTACCTGCGGAATCTCCGCCTCTCCAATCTGGAACAGCAGGATTTCCACCGCATGCAGAACATCATCGAAAAGATGGTCAAGCGGCTGAATGACCTCCACTCGCGGAGAAAGCGAAAGGCGGACAGGGGGTGCCTGGACCTCAAAAAGACCCTGAGGAAGAATATGGCGTATCAGGGGATACTGTTCGAGCCCCAGTGGAAACGCAAAAAGGTGGACAGGCCCGATATCGTGGCCATTTGCGACGTGAGCCGTTCGGTGGAGGCTTACGCGCGTTTCATGCTGTTGTTCTTATACAGCCTGAGCGAAGCGGTCGTCCGGATCCGGTCCTATATTTTCTGTTCCAATCTGGCTGAGGCGAGCCACGTGTTCGAGGAGTGCGGGGTGGAAGAAACCCTGGTGAGGCTGCAAAAGGGGATCGGCCTGGGCATCATGCTGGGCCGGACCGATTACGGCCAGGCATGGCGGGACTTCAGGGATAAGGGTCTGGACGGGGTGACCAAGAAGACCACGGTCATCGTGCTCGGCGATGCCCGCAACAATTACGGGGACCCGGAAACGGGCATTTTAAAGACGATCCACCGGCGGGCGAAGCGGGTGATCTGGCTGACCCCGGAACCCCCCAGCTTCTGGGGGACCGGCGATTCCGAGATGAAACGCTATCTGCCCTATTGTTATATGGTCAAGGAGTGCAGCACCGTGCGGCACCTGCAGCGGGTGGTGGATTTTCTGCTGACGAATAGATAGGGCAGGGCGCAGGGCGTGGGGCGTATGGTCGAAATCAAACGACCGGATGTCAGGTTTCAACGTTCAACTCAAGTGGACAATTTATTCTTTTGTATGATTATCAGGGCTCTTTTGAATCGTATATCGCCAACCGCCAATCGCGAATTGGAATTGTTTTTCCCTGTACCTTGCGCCCTGCGCCCTAAGCCGAGGTGTTATATTGATCCCATTCCCTCGTATCGACCCCGTCATGATCCGCATCGGGCCTTTGCAGGTCCGTTGGTATGGTCTCATGTATGTCCTGGGGTTCCTGGCTGCCTACTTCCTCATCAAAATCCAGAAAAAGGCCCGTCGCCTGGGACTTCAGGGCGATCTGCTGCAGAACCTGGTCTTCTACATGGCCGTGGGGCTGGTCGTGGGCGCCAGGCTCGGGTATGTCTTTTTTTACCAGTATGCCGAACTGGGGTTTTATTTTCGACACCCCATCGAATTTATCGCCGTCTGGCACGGGGGCATGTCCTTCCACGGTGGCCTGGCCGGCGCCATGCTGGGCGGTATCCTGTTCTGCCGCCGCAAAGGGCTTCCGGTGTGGGAGGTGGCCGACATCGTGATCGTGACCGCGCCGGTGGGCGTGGGCTTGGGCAGGCTCGGGAATTTTATCAACGGCGAACTCTTCGGCAGACCCGCGTCCGTGCCATGGGCCATGGTCTTCCCGGAAGGCGGCAACGTGGCGCGTCACCCTTCCCAACTCTACGAAGCGGGCCTGGAGGGACTGGCCCTGTTTCTCCTGCTCTGGACCGTGAAAGACAGGCCCTTTCGACCCGGCGCCCTGATCTGCCTGTTTCTGGCGGGCTACGGGGTATTTCGTTTCTTTGTGGAGTTTTTCCGCCAACCGGACCCGCAGATCGGCCTCCTGTGGGGCGCATTCAGCATGGGGCAATTGCTGTGCACGGGGATGATATTGACGGCGGTGATATTGTGGCCGCTGCTGCCGAAGAAAAATATTGAAGATTGAACATTGATGGAAAAAATGGCATGTGTCACAACCCTAGCGATCAACAGGAGGCCTTCACGTTGAAAAAGAAATCGAGCGAGAGCGTTCTTTACAGACTTTTTACGATCATCCTGACCATCTCTGTTTTCGTTCTGATGGCGCAACCGGCCGGCGCGGCCGCCACTTGGCAATGGGAAAACCCCCTGCCTCAGGGAAATCACATTAACGGCATCTGGGGCGCCTCCAGCAGCAACGTCTTTGCCGTGGGAGAACTCGGCACAATACTTCATTACAACGGCTCCAAATGGTCCGTCATGAGCAGTGGGACCACCGTGACGCTCAAATCGGTCTGGGGATCTTCAGGCACGGATGTCTTTGCCGTGGGAAATTTCGGGACTATCCTCCATTACAACGGGACGTCATGGTCGGCCATGGTCAGCGGCGCGAATGATATGCTTTCCGCGGTGTGGGGCGCTTCGGGAAGCGACGTCTTTGCCGTGGGAGATTCCGGGACCATCCTCCACTACAACGGCACTTCGTGGAGTGCCATGACCGGCCCCGGCACGCGTCATCTGTATGGCGTATGGGGCAGTTCGGGCACCGACGTCTTTGCCGTGGGATACCGGGGCGTCATCCTGCATTACGACGGATCTACCTGGTCTGATATGTCCACCATGTACGAAGCTTATCTTTACGGTGTCTGGGGCACCTCGGGCAGCGATGTCTTTGCCGTCGGGGCGGTGGGCAACATCTTTCATTACGACGGTTCGACCTGGACCGGCATGACCAGCTGCAGTACGACGGCCACGTTCAAATCGGTGTGGGGCGCTTCCGGGAGCGACGTCTTTGCGGTGGGAAGCGGCTCGAATATTATCCATTACAACGGCACTGCATGGTCTGACGCGGGCGCCCCGTTCGGCGGGGATTTCAAGGCGGTCTGGGGCAGTTCGGGAAGCGATGTCCTTGTCGGGGGCGGCGCCGGGAAGGTGCTCCATTACAACGGGTCCGCCTGGTCCGCCATGATCGGCGGCGACGTCGATTATCTTAACTCGGTTTGGGGGAGTTCAGGCAGTGATGTCTTTACCGTGGGGGGACGGGGCGTCATCCTCCACCGAAACGGCTCGGTGTGGTCCGCCATGACCGGCAGCACCCCTGAAAACCTTTATACAGTGTGGGGCGCTTCAGGCAGCAATGTCTTTGCCGTGGGAGATATCGGGACCATCGTCCGCTACAATGGCACTGCGTGGGCCAAAATGACCAGCGGCACCAGAGAGTCCCTCAGATCGGTATGGGGCGCTTCGGGCAGCAATGTGTTTGCCGTGGGGACCAGCGGCGTCATTCTCCAATACAACGGCACTGCCTGGTCATCCATGACCAGCGGCGCCACCCTGTTTCTCGAATCGGTATGGGGCTCGTCGGGCAGCGATGTTTTTTCGGTAGGGCAATCAGGAACGATCCTCCATTACGACGGTTCCGCCTGGTCCGCCATGACAAGCGGGACCACAAGCCATCTAAAGGGTGTTTGGGGTTCCTCGGGCAGCGACGTCTTTGCCGTGGGAGAATCCGGCCTTATTCTGCATTACAACGGTTCGGCGTGGAGTGCCATGACCAGCGGCACCTTGCTCAATTTACGCGGCGTCTGGGGCGTTTCAGGCAGCGATGTCTTTGCCGTGGGGAGTTCCGGAACAATTCTTCATTACGACGGTTCCGCCTGGTCCGCCATGACCAGCGGCGCTGTAATCGGCTTACGCGGCGTATGGGGCGCTTCGGGCAACAACGTCTTTGCCGTGGGGGACGGCGGCGCCATCCTTCATTACGGGGAGGGCGGAAAAGACGAACTGGCGGTCGATTTTGGCGGCCTCGGCCTGTGGCATTACGATGGAAGTGCGTGGGCCTCCCTGACACCGGGCAATCCCGAATTGATGGCCGGCTGGTCCGGAGGCCTGGCCGCGGATTTCGGGGCATGGGGTTTGTGGAGTTATGACGGGACGGTCTGGGCCGCACTGAACGGGTCCGATGCCCAAGCGATGGCGTCCTGGTCCGGGGGTTTGGCCGTGGGCTTTGTTTCGCTGGGCCTGTGGAGTTATGACGGGACCACCTGGAGTTCTTTGAGCGCCGCCGATGCCCTGGGGCTGGCCGGCTGGTCAGGAGGCCTGGCCGTGGATTTCGGATCGCTGGGCCTGTGGAATTATGACGGGACCACCTGGAGCGCTCTGAACGGCGGTGATGCCCAGACGATGGCGTCCTGGTCCGGGGGTCTGGCCGTGGATTTCGGCTCATTGGGCCTGTGGAGCTATGACGGGACCACCTGGAGCGGACTGAACGGCGCCGATGCCCAGGGGATGGCCGGCTGGTCCCAGGGACTGGCCGTGGGTTTCGGGGCGTGGGGCCTGTGGAACTGGGATTCTGCGGCGTGGGGCCTGTTGTCAGGCACGGCCCCGGATGCCGTGGAGGCCGTTGATCTGCAATGATCCGTAATGAGAATGCTGTGATATCAGGTTTAATTGCCTGAGCGAAGCCGGGTCCTATGGGCCCGGCTTCTTTACTCAAGACTTCATCCGACGGATCAGCACGGGGTGACGAAAAGGTCCGCCGGGATCGTAAGGCTTCACCGGCTCGGAGATGAGCAATGCACTCCCCACCTTATTGCCGGAGGCGGTTTGACGACTCAAGCGACGTCGCCCTCACGGCAGTGTGCACACCAGAAAACGAGGATCGAACACAGCGCCGATAAGGAGCTTTCCACCGAAGGGAGCGGCCACACTGGATGCGGAAAGGGTGTCGCCTTCGCTGAGGTAGATCTCTTCCGCCTTGACGGGGTCCCCCTTTTCGATGGTGATTTTCAGGACCTGGGAAGGCGCGATCCGTGCCGGGTCCTTGGCGTGCTTCACGAAGGTCAACAGTTTCGGATGGCAGCCCGCCCACAGGTCTCCCCGTGCGTCCCGTTCGATATTGTCGATGCCGGTGCCCACATCCAGCCGGGTCCGGGGCGACAGGTCCCCGGAAGCGGGGTCCCGGTCGTATGCATAAAGCGTGTTGCCGATGGTGGCCGCCACGTACACGGTTCGGCCGTCCATGCTCGTGTTGATGCCGTTGGCGTAGGCCAGCTTGTCCGCCACGATGCGGAACCGCTTTCCGTCAAAGTAAAGCACATTGGACCGGGCCAATTGAAGATAATCCTCCAGGGTGCGGCCGATGCCTTCGGCACTACCGTGGTCGTTGGTGACGTAAAATGCCCGGGGACCGACGGGAATGACGTCGTTGGGGCTGTGCATCTGATCTCCGCTTACGGATTCCAGGTGAACCAGCCGGTCTCCCATATATTCGAAAATTTCCACGAAGTGTCCGTCCGAACGGTGATTGACCACGAAGAGCCGGTCGTTACCCTCTTCGCCCAAAAGGAGACCGATGCCGTGCGGGCGAAATTCTCCGTCAAATTCCCGAGTCAAGTCCACCAATTGTGGGTCTTGGGCAGCAAGGTTATAGGCCAGGATGGCGCCCCTGCGCGCATTTTGCCCTTCCGGCGGTTGCCGGCGGTCGTCCGACGAGATAAAGGCAACACCGGTGCGGGGATGGATGGTGATGTCCTCGGAACTCAATACACCTTCGACGGCCTCGCAGTTCCCGATGAAATGCGACTGGATCTTGCTGAACTCGCCCGCGTCGTAAAACGTCTTGAGCAGGAACCCTCCCAAGGCCATGGCCAGGACCACAACCACCAGAAGAATTTTCTTGAAAATTTTCATGGTCCTCTACCTCCATGTTCGTGACGGCTACCGGGGCTTTTCGATCCAGGCGGAAAATCTACACTTTAGCGCATTGTGAGCATTTTTTAAATCCCGATCACAGGTTGGGCTGTCTTTTCGGGGATTCTGTTGACACCCTTCCCCGCAACGGGATAATCAAAGAGTACGATCCCGTTCAAGCCGGGGCAGCCGCCCATCGGAGCAGAGAGGCGGGTCCGAAGTCTAAAAGCAGGGCATTGAGAAACGCCGGAACTGCGGTCGAAAGAGCTCGCTGGTGCCCATCCATAAATGAAATTTGGGCACTATGTGGTTTCCGGATGGAAACTCGCTGGAGAATCCATGCAGAACGTTATCAACACCATTGTCCCCATCTTTGCCGTTATCATTCTGGGCGTATTCCTGCGGGCCAGGGACCTGCTCCCGGCCGGCATGATCGGTCCCTTGAACCGCCTGGTGTACTACTTCGCCATCCCCTGCATGATATTTTCCGCCGTGGTCAAGGCATCTTTCCAAGTCGATTTCAATCCCCTGCTGCTGGCTGGTACGTTGATCCCGGTAGTTGTGATATTCGGCGCGGCCCTGTTGGCGGGCAAGTCGGCGGGGATCGACCGCCGTCACATGGGCACGTTCGTTCAGACCTCTTTCCACGGCAACCTGGGCTATATCGGCCTGGCCGTGTGCTACTATTTTGCCGGTGGTGAAAGTTTTGCCCGCGCCAGCATCCTGGCCGGTTTCCTCATGCTGCTTCAAAATTTTCTGGCGGTGCTGGGGCTTCAGGCCTTTTCCCCGGCAGAGAGCGCCGGTCGGGGCGCGTGGTTTTTCGTCAAGAAGATCGTGGGCAACCCGGTTATCGTGTCGGCCCTGTTGGGCATGGGATACGCGCTGCTGAAACTGCCCCTGCCCCCGATCGTCGACCGAAGCCTCGCCATCGTCAGCGGCATGGCGCTCCCGCTCGCGCTTCTGGTGATCGGCGCTTCCCTGTCCTTTCGGTTGATCAAATCCCACCTGAGCCTAGTCCTGGGGGCCGGTCTTTTCAAACTGATCGCCCTTCCCGGATTGGGGCTGCTGTTCTATCGATTCCTGGATCTGCCCGTCGCTCATTATGTGCCCGGAGTCATTCTGCTGGCAACCCCAACGGCCACCATCTGCTATGTCATGGCCGGCGAGATGCACGGTTCCACTGACCTTGCCACGGCCGCCATCACCATGAATACCCTGCTTTCCTATGCTACGTTTATTTTCTGGCTGGGGATTTTTATATAATTTTTGAGCTGATAGCTCATGGCTCAGAGTTAAAAGAGAATAGCGAATAACGAATGTCGAATAAGGAAATTTAGAAATTAGAAATTAGAATTTAGAATTAAAAAAATATTAAAAACATATTTCCAGACAGGATTTACAGGATATACAAGATGATGTTTTCGATTTCCGGAAGAAATCGAAAACCATGCATCCGCCTTAAAACCGGCGGACAATTCTGTTCAGTGTAAGCAGGGAGAATATTTCCGCCGGTTGATATAATATGCCCAACTCGGAGTACACAACGAATTTTTCTCGCCGCAGGCGATGAACATTTGCCCCTTTCTTCCGGAAAGGGGCAAAATATTTTGTTTCATCCTGTTGATCCTGTCTAATATTTTTTCCATTGACACAATACTAGCGAGAATCCTCGTACCCGAACCCCCACGCGTTCAGCTGCCCGATCATATTTTCCCGGTGGGTGCCGGGCCAGAAGAACCGCCCGCAGGACGGGCAGAACCGGATGTCCGAAGCGTTCTGGTGAAGCACGTATTCGGGGACGTTTTCCCGAACATCTTCGAGGGAAGGGTTCTTTAGGGGAACGTTGCACAGGAGGCAGCGGGTGAACCAGCGGGCGGGGTCCGGCGCAAGCGTCTGCAATTTACCGAGTTCGGACAATTGATCGCCCGCGCGATCGCCGGACAACAGCAGGGCATCGCCGTATGACGCGGCCAGGTCCCGGTGCCGCGTCAGGAGAATGCGGCCTTCCCCGACAAGCCGCTCAAGGTCGTCCGGCCCGTAACGGGACTGGTAAAGGACGTCGTATCCCATGACCCTGAGCCATCTGGCCAGGGATCCCAGCATGGTGTCTGCCACGAATTTCATATGAGCAGGCCCCCTAAGATCTAATCTTCCCATCAATCATCAACGGGTAGTTCGGAATGCGCCTGAAAGTTTTTCTCGCCAAGAGCGCCAAGACAGGGCATTGATTGAAATCGATTACGATTACGACCACGACTACGAACACGAATGTCGCCGTTTTCACGAAGTTTCCTGATTGATTAGACTTGTCGGAGCGTAGCGGAGATCCCGCCGTCCTTGGGCGCCGCGGGGCCGCCCCTCAGGCCGGAGGCGGCGCTGCCTGCCCACCGTAGCTCGTTAGAGCGAAGGTGGGACACCTGTCGAAGATCCCGCCGCCGTTGGGCGGGGACACCTGACCCCTGACGAAGTCAGCCCCGCTCCGGTTGACTGTCCGCCGCTAGTTATTATAGAAGATAGCCAGACGTTTTTCACGATGTATGTTGCACAACTGAGAGAGGGGTTCCCAGCCGGGCGCCCCTCAGAAACCTGAACGGCCGGGATACGGAAAAAGCGGATGGACAAAATTATCATCGAAGGCGGAAAACCACTCAATGGAAATGTCACGGTGAGCGGCGCAAAAAACGCGGCGCTCCCCGTTCTGGCGGCATGTCTCCTCACAGGCGGATGGCACCGGCTTGAGAACATACCCAAACTCAGGGACGTCAGGACCATTCTGCGGATCATGGCCCAGCTGGGCGTCGTCTTCCGGGAGGAGGAGGGCGCCGTCATGGTCAACTCGGACGATCTGAACGCCTATGAGGCCCCTTATGATCTTGTCAAAACCATGCGGGCGTCCATTCTGCTCCTGGGTCCCCTCCTGGCCCGATACGGCCGGGCCAAAATATCCCTGCCCGGCGGATGCGCCATCGGCGCCCGGCCGGTGGATATGCACCTGAAGGCGCTGGTCGCCATGGGCGCGGACATGTATCTGGAAGAAGGTTATGTCAATGCCAGGGCCGATTGCCTCAAAGGGGCCGAGATATTTTTCGATATCCAGACGGTCACGGGCACTGAAAATATCATGATGGCCGCGGCCCTTGCCAAGGGGAAAACCGTTCTGAAAAACGCGGCCAAGGAGCCTGAAATACAGGACCTGGCCCGCATGTTGCGCGGCATGGGGGCCGATATCGAGGGGGACGGAACCGATACCATTGTTATTCGGGGCGTGGATCGATTGGCCCCGACAGCGCACACCATTTTGCCCGACCGCATCGAGGCGGGCACGTTTATGATCGCAGGCGCCATGACCCGGGGCGATGTCACCGTTCAAGGTTGCCGGCCGGAGCATCTGGAAGCGCTTATGGAAAAGCTTCAAACGGCCGGCGCCCGTGTTCAGGTCGAGGGGGATCGGGTCAGGGTCCGGGGGCCCGACGCCATTGAAAGCGTGGATGTGACAACGCTTCCCTTTCCCGGGTTTCCCACCGACCTTCAGGCCCAGTTCATGGCGTTCATGTGCACTGGAAAAGGGTCGAGCGTAATCCGGGAAACCATTTTTGAAAACCGTTTCATCCATGTGAGCGAACTGCTCCGAATGGGGGCGGATATCGAGATCAGCGGCAATCAGGCCGTGGTTAAAGGCAGGCCCCACCTGTTGCCGGCACCCGTGATGGCCACGGACCTCAGGGCCAGCGCCTCCCTCGTCCTGGCCGGACTTGTGGCGGAGGGCGGCATGACCGAGGTGCACCGGATCTATCACCTGGACAGGGGATATGAAGCCATGGAGGAAAAATTCAGGGGCCTGGGAGCTTCCATACGGCGGGAACGCGCGTGACGCGAATTCTCCGATATCGCGTTTTTTCTACAGAGAATATCGAATATCCAACAAGGAACGCCGAATCATTAAGTGCTTTGATCGGCCTTCCGCCGCCATGCGAGAGGCTCACTCCCGGCGTGAAATTCGTCCAAAACGTCAACAAATCACCACTCTTGGATATTCGATATTCCTTGTTCGATATTCAATATTCTCATTACAAATGACCTCCGCTTTTTTTTCACGACCCCTCATCCCCTTATCCCTCTCCTTCGGGGCGGGCATCCTGGCTGCCGACAAGGCATTGCCTTTCCATCAATCCCTCATCCTGCCTGTCTTCCTTTCCGCGGCCGTTGTTTTTATTTTCTGCCTGTTCAGGTCCAGGTTCAGGGTGTATCTTCTCCTTCCGGCCTTTTTCCTGACAGGCGCACTCCTGGAAATGGGGACGCACCGGCCCTCGCCCCTTGTGGAGACAGCGACGCTGAACATGCGGGTCACCGTGGAAGGGGTGGTGATGACGCCTCCCTTGACAGTTCACGATACGGCCAAGTTCAGGGTAAGGGTGACGCAGTGTTTTTTTGACGGCGCCGTCAGGGCCGTTCGCGACAAAGACCTCATGGTCACGGTCTACAGGCCGGGTTTGCTGTCAGAGGAACTTCGGCCCGGGAAAACCATACGCTTTCCCGCTCGGCTGAGACCGTTCAGGAACTTCAACAACCCGGGCGGGTATGACTATGAATCGGCCATGTCCATGAAGGGATATGCATGCGCCGCGTATGTGTCCGACGGAAGATACGTGGTGCCCATGGGGGAGGGTTCAGCACCTTTTTCGGTTGCCGTCCTGGAAGGCCTGCGCCGTCCCGTCCGCGCGTTTCTGCAAATGCAGTCGAACCCTGACGTCCGAGGCCTTTTTCAAGCCCTGATTCTGGGAGACCGCCGACATATCGGTGAGACTCTCAGGGAGTCCTTTATCCGGAGCGGACTCGGCCATGCGCTCGCCGTGTCCGGTCTTCATATCGGGTTGATCGCCTGGATCGCCTTTACCGCTTTCAAATGGCTGCTGTCCCGTTCCTACCGCCTGATCCTGGCATGGGACATTCGCCGGCCGGCGGCGGCCCTGACCTGCATCCCCGTGGTGGGGTACGCTTTCTTAAGCGGGTTTCACGTCTCCAGCCAGCGGGCCATGGTCATGGTGCTCGCATACCTGGGTTCCATGATCCTGGGACGGGAAAAGGAGACGTGGTCTACCCTGGCGCTGGCCGGTCTAGCGATACTGGCCCTGGACCCCCATGCCCTGTTCAGCGCGTCTTTCCAACTCTCTTTCATGGCCGTTATCGGCATCCTGTGGTTCGTACCCGGTTTGATGGATCGGTTTCCCAAGACCCTGGTCCCGGAAAACGGGCGGGGAGTTTGGCTCAATCGGGTGTATATCTACGCCCTGGGCCTGGTGACGGTCAGTTTTACGGCCATGATATTTCTCCTGCCCGTCACCCTTTATTATTTTCACCGTGTTTCCCTGGTGGCCGTTGCGGCCAATGTGACGGCGGTCCCCATCCTGGGGCTATGGGTCCTTCCCCTGGGTCTGTTGAGTACG
>JAFDKD010000896.1 GCA_019307165.1 Deltaproteobacteria bacterium
GTAACGCAGCGTTTCGTGCCTTGAGTTCTTTCTGAATTGCAACGGCACCTTGCACGGCATCGACGACACTGGCGAATTCGGCGAGGAGATTGTCCCCCGGCGAATCCACCACTCGGCCACGGTGCTGTTGGATGAGGGTGCTCATGATCTCACGGTAGGTGGTCAACGTCCGGACGGTCGCCGCCTCATCTTCTCTCATAAGGCGGCTGTACTCCTTAACATCAGCACTCAGGATAGCCGCGAGTCTGCGCTTGATATCTTCAACGGTCATGGGTACCCCCCGTTTGCCCTTAGGCGATCTTTCCCACATTTCGTTTCAATCTGGCCCTGAGGCCCGGGTTTTTCAAATGGCATACACCGGCGGAATATGGTAACCGCTGAAGGCGGGCATGGCAACGCCCCGCCGAAACACCATTTCGGGCTCCAGGAGGAGGGTCCCGTTCATCCGGTTGCCGCCCGTGCCGTCGCAGAACACATAGTTCCCTTCCCGCAGTTCCAGGATAGTGATATCCGCCCTCATCCCGGGTTTCATCATCCCGGGTTTCAGGCTGCCGCGTTTATCTTCTTCACCCAGGGCCTTTGCCGGGTTAACCGTGGTCATCTCGATGACCTGGTCCAGGCTCAAACCCATATTCAAGAATTTGGACATCACCACCGCAAGCGATTGGGCGGCGGGACGGACAATGGTGGCCATGTCGCTGCTGATGACCGTGGGGATGAATCCCATTTCAATGGCAAGGCGCGCGATGGGAAAGCTGAAATGATTCAGCCCGTGGCAGGAATCGAGGACAACGCCCCGTTTTTGGGCCGCTTCCAATTCGGGGTAGACCGTTCCATCGGGCAGGATCATGCCGCCCGGCTCCCAGGTGAGATAATGGCTGAGAATATCCCCGGTTTCCATCATGGAAACGGTTGCCCGCGAAAAATCGTCCATTTTGTCCGGGGGCACGCGGCTTCTGGTTTCTCCCACGTGCACCATGAGCGGCATGCCCGCCCTGGTCGCCAGTCCCTTGGCCATTTCGATGGCCTTAATACCCACGCCTTCGGCAAGGGGCTCGATGGCGCGGACCTTGACGCCCTTGATGACATCCCGATTGGCTTCCATCACGTCCAAGCCGGCAGCCAGGTCTATATTTTGTTCGCACCAGATCTCGGGAATGGAAACCAGACCCGTATTGGCCAGATTGAGAAAACAGAGAATGTCGGTTTTCGCGGGATCGATGATGAAGCGCCGCAGGGTCTCGAAGTTTGAAGCGCCCGCTGTTCCCCCGTCGCAAAGCAGGGTGACCCCGGATTCGAGTCCGATTTCATCGGCCGGAACGCCGAGCCACGAAAGACCTTCGCCCGGGTGGCAGTGGATGTCGATGAGCCCCGGGACGACGATCTTGCCTTCCAGGTCGTAAACCATTGCCGGTTCATCAGCAGCGGCCGCATCGCCGACGGAAGCGATGAGGCCGTCCTTCACGGCCACCGAGCCCTGCGTGTGCATGCCCTGGGAAGGGTCGATGATCAGGCCGTTTTTCAAAAGCAGGTCAACCATGCGTCTCTCCTTTTCCGCGGGAATTTCCCCCAGGCGAAAACGAACCCGATTTATGCGGGACGGGCGTCTGCGGGAAAACCCTGCAATTTCCGGTTGACAATGGATCGAATTGTCGGGTAGTTTCTAGATGCATACTTAATCAAATAATTAATTAAATTTCAACAGAATCCATCTCAGGCGCCGCCAAACAAAAACTCCGCTTCAGAATCATTGGCTGTACCATACGGGCCCGCGCGCCCATTGGTATTTTCTGAGAATACGTACAAGCCGGTTACGCAACCGAAACCCCATGATCTCGGCCGGAACAAGCCGGAGACTATATGTCAGAGAAACCGACGGATTGGCTGTCTATGACGCTGGGAGCAATGCTCGACCGGGTGTCCCGGCAGCATGCAGACAAGACGGCCATTGTTTCCGAGGACCGTCGTATCGCCTATTCCCAATTGAACAGTCATGTGGATGAGGTGGCGCGGGCCTTCATGGCCCTCGGTATCGAAAAGGACGACAAGGTTTCAGTCTGGCTTTACAATTGCCCCGAGTGGATTTTCATCCAACTGGCCCTCGGCAGGATCGGGGCCGTCCTCGTTCCCATCAACACCCGGTTCAAGGTTCAGGAACTCGAATATACCCTCAAACAGTCCGATTCGGCCCTCCTCATTACTGCCGATCGCTTTCTGGGCATCGATTTTTCCGGGCTGGCGTACGACACCATACCGGAACTGAGCGCTTCTCTCCCCGGCGACCTGAATTCCGCTAAATTCCAGCATCTGAGAGGGGTGATTTGCTTGGGAGGGCGAAACCTCCCCGGTATGCTTCCCTGGGATGATTTTTTAAGTGGCGGAAAACAAGTTGAAAAGACGTCCCTGACTAAGCGGGAACACAGCGTCGATCCCGGCGATGTGGCCATGTTTCAGTATACCTCCGGCACCACGTCCTTTCCCAAGGGAGTCATGCTGACCCACGACGGCATCATCAGGGACAGCGCGTACATGGGCCGGAGAATGGCCATTGCAGAAGAAGACCGGCTGTTCTGTCCCCTGCCCT
>JAFDKD010000181.1 GCA_019307165.1 Deltaproteobacteria bacterium
TTCGCTGAAGGGCAGCTACGCCGTGGCAAGGGGCGGAGAGCGGAGGGCAGAGAGCGGAGGGCAAGGGCGGAACAATATTCGATTGACGGCAAGGCTGTTGCCAAATCCCCATTCTGAAGCGGGAGCTAGCCGAAGGCGCGCATCATGAGGGGAATCGCCACAAAAGCCCCCAGCGAACTGCCCACGTTGGTGAGCACCACCACCAGCAGGATTCGGGTGATTTTGTTCCGCCAGAACCCCCGGGCGGAGACGATGTCTTCGGGCAGCCGCTCGAAATCCTTGACCTTGGGCTTTCCTATGAAGGTCTCCACCAGCCCGGCCACCCAGCCGGCGGCGATCATGGGGTTGAGAGACGTGATGGGGGACGCCACGACGGCGGTCAGGATCGTTACCGGATGGGCCAGGGCGGCGGCCGCTCCCAGGCCCGCCAGTCCTGCATTGGCCAGGACCCACCACTTGACCATGTCGGCGCCCGCTTCGGCGCCCGCGTAGAAGAATCCCATCACGATCAGGGCGATCACGACCGCCGGTATCGCCCACTTGAGAGAGCGTATTAATTTGCCCTTCGGGGGAATCTGGTCGAGGGCATCCAGGTCCACCGGCGTTTCCCAGTTTTTGTGAATGCCGGGCACGTGACCGGCCCCGACCACGGCGACGATGGTTTTCCCGGGGGCGGTCCTGATTTTGGATGCCAGGTACTGGTCCCTTTCGTCGATCAAAATGCGCCTGAGGTCGGGTAGGGCCTCACCGATTTCGGAAAGCAGGGTTTCGAGGACATCCTTGCGTTTCATCTCTTCGATATCTTCTTCTTTGATGTTGTCCACGTCCCCGAAGGATGTGACAAACTGTGCCAGTAGTTTGATTTTCGTCCAGAACCCCATAAGACGCCAGGTCCTGGAAAGCGTCGTGCGGATGTCCCTGTCCGCCAGGTGCACATGGGCGCCGATTTCCTTTGCCGCCTCAATGGCGCGGATCATCTCCTCTCCGGGCTTTACCCCCAATTTCAGGGCCATTTTTTTCTGAAATGAGGCCAGCATGAGATTGGCCAGAAGCAGAAAGGCCTTTTTTTCGCGTATGACCTTGATGAGGTTGGTATTCTCCCATTGGTCCTTTTGCGTGATGGCCTGGTAGCGGGATTCGCACAGTTCGACGCAAACGGTCTCGGGCTTCTGCTCACGGATGACATCCGATACCAGTTCCGCGCTCTCCCTGGATACATGGGCAGTCCCGATAAGGGTGATGTCCTTACCTTCGAATATCAAATGATGTGTGTTGTCGTTGTCTGTCATCGTCTCAATGTGTATAGTTGGTTTCCGTCCGGAAATGATGGAAGGGCATTGGCTGTGTCCAATTGGACACGGATGAGTTTCGCGTCATACCACAATAAATCACGTTTTCCAAGGGATTTGGACGAGTGCCGAAATTGCATGTCATAGACGAGTTGCTGCAAAAGGGAATTGCGGAAGGGGTCTATCCCGGCGCCGTGCTGTTGGTGTCGGTAGGCGGACGGACCCGATATTTTCGGGCCGTGGGCTGCCGCTGCCTGGTCCCCTGCGTCGAACCCATGGAAACGGACACCATATTCGACCTGGCGTCCCTGACCAAACCGCTGGCCACCACCCTGGCGGCTATGAAACTGGTGGATGAAGGTCGCATTCATTTGGATGATCCGGTGGATCGAGCGATCTCCGCGACCCTGCCTGAAGACAAAAAAGGCATCACATTGCGGATGCTGTTGAGCCACTCGGCCGGATTCCCCGACTGGAAGCCCTTTTATCGCGAACTGGCGGGCGCCGGGAAACAGGGGCTCAAATCCCGCTTGAGGGAACTGGTCATGAGCGAGCCGTTGATTTACAGCCCGGGAAAAGGGACCCTTTACAGCGACCTGGGCTTTGTTGCGCTCGAATGGTTCGTGGAGCGCGTCTGCGGCGGCGACCTCTCCACGTACCTTCAGCGACATTTCTACGGGCCCCTGTCTTTGAAACGGACTTTCCTGTGGTCCTCGTCCCCAGTCCCACCATTCGGGTCCGGCGAGTTCGCGGCGACGGAGGACTGTCCCTGGCGAAACAGGGTGATCCGGGGCGAGGTCCACGATGAAAATGCCTTTGCCGCGGGGGCCTGGTCGGGTCATGCCGGGCTTTTCGGGACGGCCGCGGAAGTCCACTCCCTGGTTGACCTGTTAAGACAGCACTATCGCGGCGACCGTGACGATTGCCTGAGGCCTGAAACGGCAAAGACTTTTTTTTCCAGAGATGTTACTTTCGGGAACGGCACGAGGGCCCTGGGGTGGGATACGCCCTCGAGGGTCGATTCCAGCGCGGGTCGGTTCTTTTCTCCCAACAGCGTCGGCCACCTGGGATTTACCGGCACTTCCGTGTGGATGGATCTGGACAAGGACGCGGTCATTATTTTTTTGACCAACCGAATCCATCCATCGCGGGCGAATCGGAAAATACGTGCGTTCAGGCCGGCCATACATGATGCCGTCATGACCGCACTCGGCTTGAATTGAGGGGCAGGCGCATGATCGTACGATTCTGGGGAGCAAAAGGATCTCTGCCGTCATCCATGAATTCGGAAAATGTTCGGGGCAGAATAAAATCCGCTTTGGAGTTGGCGCTGGCCAAGGGGCTTTCCGATGTTGGGGAAATCGACGCCTTTATCGACAAAAAGCTTCCTTTTGGACTAAGGGGAACCTATGGAACGAACACCCCATGTGTCGAAATTCGGGATGGGGACGATGTCATTTTGTGCGATGCGGGAACAGGCCTCAGGGATTTCGGAAACCATGCCCTGAAATCGAGAGACGGCAAGCCCGACCATTACCATATCCTCATGTCGCACTTTCACTGGGACCATATGCAGGGGTTTCCCTTTTTTGCGCCAGGCCTGATTCCGGGAAACCGGATCACCATTTACAGCTGTCACGAGGGGGCGGCGGAGGCCTTTGCAATCCAGCACAGCGCTCCATTTTTCCCGATTGATTTCAAAGACCTGCGGGCCGAGGTCGCATTTGTCCGGCTTTACCCGGGAGAGACCCGGGAGATATCGGGATTTCAGATCACACCCAAGTCCCAGGTCCATCCGGGGATTTCTTACGGCTATCGCTTGCAAAAGGGCGGGAAATCTGTGGTATACTCCACCGATTCGGAGCACAGGGGGGATAAGGCAGCCCAGGACTTTATCACTTTTTTCGATGGCGCCGATTTCCTGATATTCGACGCCCAGTATACACTTGCCGATGCCTGGACCGCCAAAATGGACTGGGGGCATTCCAGCAACCTCATCGGCGTGGAACTGGCGCAGAAGGCGGGCGTCAAACATCTCTGCCTGTTTCATTCGGATCCCGTATCGACCGATGAGACGCTGGACAAGGTACTGGCGGATACCAAGCGGTTGGCATTGTTGATGGACGAGGGCGGCCCGCTGGAGGTCAGCGTGGCGTATGATGGTTTGGTCGTTGAGTTATCGCAGATTTCAGGGGGAAAAATGGAAATCGATATCAGTAAGGAAAATGAAGCGGTTCTTGTCACAGTCAAGGGGCGGATGGATGCCGTGACGTCTCCCGATTTTCAGGAGAATCTGGAAGGCCTCGTGGCGAACGGGGAAAGGCGTATCGTTGTCGATTGCCAAGGCCTGGAATACATCAGCAGCGCGGGCCTGCGGAGCATCCTGATTATTTCCAAGAGCCTGAAAAACGAGCAGGGCGAGCTGGCCCTTTTCGGTTTGAACGATATGGTCAGAGAGGTCTTTGAGATTTCGGGCTTCAGCACGGTGATTCCGATTCACGAATCGCGGGACGGGGCGCTGGGCGGGAAAGCATAGAACGGGCACGGCGCTCGTTATCAAGGTGTGGGATCTTGCCATGTCAGGGATTACGCTGCCCGCAAGGACCGAGAACCTGGAGGCCTTGATCGGCTTCATTTCCCGGTTTGCCCAGAAGCGGGGATTTTCGGAAAAGCGGACCAGACAGATTGAACTTGCGGCCGAAGAGGCCCTGGTCAACGTGGTGAAGTACGCCTATCCGGATCAAGGGAACCCGGATGTTGAAGTCCGATGCGAAACGGCGGACGGGGGTCGTCTGCACATTCATATCATCGACAGCGGGGTCCCGTTCCATTCGGAAGACGTGATGCCGCCCGACCTGGAAGCCGGGATCAGCGAGCGCAAGGTCGGAGGACTGGGCCTGCTGCTCATGGAGAAGATGGCCGATGCGGTCCATCGTCGGAGAGAGGGCGGCCGGAACATCCTGACCCTGACGATCAACGAAGAAACCGGCTCTGACCGGGAGAAGTAGCGCTTTTCGATCTGCATAACACCTGGATTTTGCAGGTGCCGAGTTTGCCGGAGATGCAAGGCATCAAGCGCGCAGCTGTAAACTTTACCGCAAGCGCTTGATAACGCCGCAGATTCGGCAAAATCGGCGCCCCCGAAGGGTGAGCAATTTTGAAAAAATACTGTAGTTGTTCTTTTACCCGATGGGTTATCCCTGTCGTTCTGCTATTTTCACCGGAACCGATTGAACTAATTGTTTTTATTTAAACGTTTCAAGATTGCTCATGCAGGATTCAGGTAACAGGTGTTCATGACTATGTGGAGAAACAGAGGCCTTGCGCTGAAGCTGGTGCTGCTTATTCTCACCAGCATCACGATTATTTTTGCAGCGGTGTTCAGTTACAATTACTTCTTTTCCCGCCGGATTATTACCGCCAACATCGAAAAAAATGCCGGAACCCTCGCCATGGCTATCGTAAACCGGATCGACACGGTCCTCCAGACCGTGGAAAAGGTGACGGAGAGCCTCGCCCATTACCTGGAAACCATTCCGAACGACGAGGCCGGTCTCAAGGCCCTTATTCGATCCTCCGTACAAAACAATCCCGATATATACGGTTCATGCGTGGCCTATGAACCCTTTGGGTTCAGCAGGGAGAAGGAGCATTTTGGCCCGTACGTTTTTCGAAGCGAGGGGGAGTTGGCCTTTACCTATATCCCCTATGACTACTTCACCTGGGACTGGTACCGGATCCCGAAGGAACTGGGCAAGCCCGTCTGGGCGGAACCTTACTTTGACGAAGGGGCGGGAAACATCATCATGGCCACCTATTCGGCGCCTTTTTTCAGCGCCGAAGGCGGTAAGGGGGACTTCAAGGGCGTGGTTACGGCCGATATATCGCTGTCCTGGCTTCGGGATCTGGTTTCGTCCATCCGGGTCGGCCAGACCGGATACGGGTTTTTGATTTCAAAAAGCGGCACGTTTATCACCCATCCCGATTCGAAACTGGTCATGAGCGAGACCATTTTCAGCCTGGCCGAGGCCAGGGGAGACGAGGCCATGCGGGAACTGGGGAGGAACATGGTTCAGGGCCGGTCCGGGTATGCCCCCTTTCAGAGCATCATGACCGGAAAAGACTGCTGGCTGGTCTATGCCCCGCTTTTTTCAAACGGCTGGTCCCTCGGGGTCTTGTTCCCGAGAGAGGAACTGCTGGCCGATATCACCCGCTTGAACCATACCGTGCTAATTCTCAGTCTGGTCGGTTTCGTGCTGATCCTGGCCGTCATCGTATGGATCGCCCACACCATCGCCCGCCCCCTGAGGGCGCTGTCCAAGACGGCGGAGGAGATTGCAACGGGCAATCTGGATATTGAAATTCCTCCCGCCAGGACCAGGGACGAGGTCGGCAGGCTGTCCGATTCCTTCGATCACATGCGGGATTCCCTCAAGGACTACATCCGGGAGTTGACCGAAACCACCGCCATAAAGGAGCGTATCCAGAGCGAACTGAACATCGCCTCCGATATCCAGATGGGGCTGTTGCCCAAAACGTTTCCCGCGTTCCCCGATCGCCGGGAGTTTGACATATACGCGTTCCTGGAACCCGCGAAGGAGGTGGGCGGCGACCTCTACGATTTCTTCTTTATCGATGACGAGCGGTTCTGCTTTTCGGTGGGGGATGTTTCGGGCAAAGGCGTGCCGGCCGCGCTGTTCATGGTGATCACCAGGACACTCATCAAGACAAAGGCGGTGCCGGGGGTGGCGCCCGGCGAGGTCCTGGCACGGGTCAACAGGGACCTCTGCCGCGAAAACCCCTCATTGATGTTCGTGACCCTGTTTTTCGGGATACTGAATGTCCGCACCGGCGAACTGGAATACTGCAGCGGCGGGCACAACCTCCCCTACTTGATGTCCGCCGGGGGCGGCATTGTGGAAGTTGAAAAGACGGAGGGCATGGCCCTCGGCATAGTGGAGGACACCGTCTTCGAGTCCAGGAAGCTGGCGCTACAAAAGGGAGATACGATCTTTATCTACACGGACGGCATAACGGAGGCCACCAACCATGAGAACGAAGGCTTCACGGAGGCGCGGTTGAAGCATGCGCTGCACCA
>JAFDKD010000897.1 GCA_019307165.1 Deltaproteobacteria bacterium
CGTTTTGTTCTCCAATTTTTCAAGAAAGGCAAATGTACCCAGGTTGGGGTATAACTGTCCTTTAAGTGCCATTGATATCCATCCCTTCTCTTCTGAAACAACAAGAATAAGCGCGTCGCTTACCTGGCTGAGACCCAGGGCGGCTCTGTGACGTGATGCGAGGCCGAGAGAATCCATTTCCGGGGTGTGGGGCGCCAGCGGAAGTAAAACGTTTGCCTTCCGTATGGTTGCCTTTCGGATAATCACGGCCCCGTCATGCAGCGGGCTGCCCGGGTAAAAGATGTTCTCCAAAATCGGTGCGCTGATCATCGCATCAATGACCGCGCCGCCTCTAATATGTTTATCCAATTCGGTTTTCTGCTCAATGACAATGATCGCACCATGCCGCTTTTGACTCAGTCTTGACACAGCAAGCGCCACCTCTTTCGGGACCTTTATGCCTGGTGAAATGCAGCACTTGAGATGGGTGCGCAGCAAACCTTGCTCCAGTTGGTCAAGGCCTTCCCGAATTTCATAGAGGTTCTGCAAGAGACCGCTCAGGCGGGAACATTGCGTCATACAAGGGATGTCCTCATGAAGCGTCATAATCCGGCTTTTTAAATCTTCCAGTCTTTCCCGGATCTTCTCTTCTTCGCATCGCATTTCCGTGTGGGTTTTCTGATTCATTTTTTACTTCCATGGATCTCTTACATCTCCACGGTAAATTTGTCCGTCTCTTCGTTCCAGGTGGCGGCCAGAGCATAGACCGCAAAAACAGCCAAAAGGACGATTACGGCCCATTTGTATCCCATGATGTCGGGCATGAAGGCCCTGTGCCCAAGCAAAGCCTTGAATCCCTCGGACGACTTGATCAATGCCTTGAACAGGGAGTTGCTCATGGCGAAGCAGACGACCACTACCATGAGTTTGATATGGCCCTCTCCGGCCCGCCACACGCTGCCGGATCCGCAGCCGCCCGATATCAGCATGCCGAAACCGAAGATGATCCCCCCAACCAGGCTCCCGAACCAGAAGGTCTGGGTGACATAGACCTCTTCCCCTCGCAGTCCGGTCCATTTGAGGGCGGCGAATCCCAGGATGCTGATGATGATGCCGTAGGTTACGGCCCGCACCATATCCCCTTCGCCTGTCATGAAGGGATCCCTGAAGCACCGCACAAAACAGAAGCGGGTCCGCTGGATGATGATCCCGAAAGCGATCCCGCAGAGAAGAAGCCCGCCTACCCGCGTATAGGCCTCTCGTGCATAAAACCACACGGCCACGAGGGCCGCCAGAAATACGGCGGCCCCGATGTAAGGCTCTATCGCTAGAAGCTTGCCCTTTCCTCCCCCTCCTCCTCCTTTGGGGGGGTTGGATGGCATGTGCATGATTTCCCAGTACAGATAGCGAAGGCCCAGGTAGGCGCCCATGATCAGGCCCACCAGCATGGCCAGACCCGCGAACGACAGGGCGCTGGTGGCAATAAAAAAGCCGCCCACATTGCACCCCCCGGCCATGGCCGAGCCTATGCCCATGAAGCAGCCGCCTGCTATCCCTTTGACCAATTCCCGGCCCGGGGCCATGCGAAGGGCAAATTGCTTGGACATGAGGGCCGCGCCGAAGGCCCCCCAGAGCAGCCCCAGGGTCAGGATCGAGTTGGTGGAGAGGAGGGGTGAAAGGGGCGCATGGCTGTACACGCCGATTTGACTGAAAAACCAGTCGGCCCAGTTTCTCAATCCGCCCACCACGCCCCAGGGCCTGGCCCACGCAAAGGTGAGCACGCTCATCAGTCCGATCAGTACGCCGCCGAGCCAGGCAGGCCAGTTTTCATAGAAGACGCTGGAATAAGACCGTTTCAGAATCCCCCCCATGACCGTTGTTCCGTTTTCATTACTCATGGCAATCCTCCACCTCCAAGATAGTTAGCAGCCCTCATCTTCCTCAACCACAGGCCTCCGTTTCTTTACGGGCGCCGGCTTGGGAGCCGGGGGAGGAGCGGCCTGTGTTTCCGCGGCGCCCCGCACAGAGACGTCCGGTGCAATAAGATCCGTATTCTTGTTTACCTTTTCCGCGAGCGCGAAGATGAAAGCCAGGTCATAGTGCCTCCAGGCCAAAGTGGACGTGGGATCCGCCTGAACCGCCTTCCTGAAGTACTCCTTCGCATCGAGATTTGGCGCAAAGGGCCTTGTCGGGGACGAACCCCTTGGCGTCTTCGGCGATGGCGTTTTGGGGAATGGAAAATAGGGCGAGCACGAAGCCAATCATGACAAGACGTGTAATTCCGTTTTTCATGAGTTATTCCTCCTGATGAAATATCCGGACATCGGCACGGAACATCCATTTCGCAGGCCTCCAAATCTGAAAGGCGCTGAAGTTGTTAAATAGCCCCCACGAACGGGCGTGGGGGCTTTGGCTTAGACGTGCACCTAACTACGCTGCTCTGTTATCACATCTCCCAGATGAGATACGTCCCGTCCAGTTTACACTTGCAGCCGGCCTTCAGGTATTTGACGTCAAATCCCTTTTCCTTGAGGAGCAGGTAGGCCATTTCCCCCCTCACACCGGTCCTGCAGTGGACCACGACAAACTTGTCATGGGGAATATCATCGATCTTCGCCGGCAATTCGTCCAGGGAAATGTTGATGGCGCCGGGGAAATGACCGGCGGCATATTCGGAAGGCCCTCGCACATCGATTACCGTGATGGCCTGGCTCTTCAAGGCTGCCTCAAAATTCGGGATGCTGATTTGGCCCGGTTCCAGTTTCCTTACATAGACGATCTCATCGGCAGCCGGGCCGGTCTTGATGTCATACCCTTTTTTCTCCCACTCAAGGGCCCCGGGGAATTCCACGAGCGAGACCTTTTTGTAGCGCCACCCGCGGGCGGTCTCTATCGCCTGTATGGATTCTTTGATATCGTCCGAATAAAAGACGATGGGCGCGGTGAGAGACTCCGGAAATGTATCCTTCGCTTCAGCCAGCTTGCCGGCGGGAATGCCTACGGACCTCGGGATGTGGCCGGCGGCTACGGCCGCGGGTGCCCGGAGGTCGATCAACACGATATTGGCCGTACGCACATAATCGGGCGTGGATTCGGTGTAGTGTCCCGCCTTTGTCCATGCGGGCATTCCTTCAATATAGACCTTTGCATTGCCCCAACCCCATTTTTTCGCCAGACCGGCG
>JAFDKD010000182.1 GCA_019307165.1 Deltaproteobacteria bacterium
TCTTTTCGACCCGCCGATCGTTAAGGGAAGAAAGCTAATCGAAAGCGGCCTTTTAGGAGACCTTGTTTACGGCGAAGGACGTTATTTCCTGGATACGCCCAAAATGATAGAGGAAAAGATGGATAGCCCCGATCATTGGGTCTACAGCCTCAACAGCGGGTTGGCGAGCGAATATTCGCCTCATACTATTTACTTGCTTCAATCGTTCCTGGGGCCGGCAAGTGAAATTCAGGTTATTCATGAAAATATGAATATATCTCCAACCGTCCAGCCGGGTTTGGAAGCGTTTGCCGTTCAACTTCGTTTCCAGCATGCCGTCGGTCGCACGTTGATGCTGGCGAAAATGCCATATGGGCACTTCGGGATCGATCTTTACGGTACCCGTGCAGCTGTTCACATCAACATGATGGATTTAACTTATCGAGTGGAAATGATTCGGAAAGGCCTTCCTCTGGTTGCCGCGCGAATGGAATCCACGGTGGAACAGGGGATCACAAGCCTTATCCAGACGGTTGCCAATGCATTTCGCATAGGCATAGGGAGCCTGAAGCGCAGGCCGGGCCACAGGACCTTGATCAAGGAATTTTACCGGTCCCTGAGAAGTCATACGCCTGTCCCGGTCCCGGGTGAAGACGGCTTAGATACGGTGCGGACGCTGGAAATGATTGACAGAGAAATTGGTTCGGCCATAGGAAAATGAGGCTATCCAATTGGTGAAAGGCGTATCGAATGGATAAATTGAAGTTTTGTTTGGTGACGAACTGGTATCCGCCGGATAATTTCGCGGGTTCCGGAATTTATCTTTACCATCTGGCCCACGCTTTGGTGGAACAGGGGCATGAGGTTACGGTTGTTTACTGCCGGGAATCATTTCAAATACGGAGTAAGGGTAGAAGCCAAAAAGACATGCCTCAGGATTCCCGTATCAAAATCATTCGGGTGGAAAGCCCGTTCGGGGCGTTGGCGCCGCTTGCCGTCCACCAAACGGGAAGGCCCTTGTTCAATGCACCCAGACTGAAAGAAATACTTAATGAAGATTTTGATGTGATTAATTATAATAATATCTCATTGATGGGCGGTCCCAAGGTCTATCAATATGGAAAAGCGGTTAAAATCGCCACACTTCATGACTATTGGCTGCTGTGCCCGATAAGCTCACTATTCAAGTTTAAAAAGAATGTCTGTAGAAAGAAATCTTGTTTTTTGTGCTCTATTTACTCGGGGAAACCTCCCCAATTATGGCGATATACCTCATTACTTAAAAAATCTCTTTCTCATATCGATGCATTTATCTCGCCTTCAAAATTCCTTAAGTCCCTGCATATCAAACAGGGGGTAGGCGGCCCTTTTTTCCATATTCCATACCTCATCAAGCCCATGGTCTCAGAAAACGAAGAAAACGAGGAGAGGCCTTACGACAAACCGTACTTTCTCTTTGCGGGTCGCTTGGAAAGAATCAAAGGGGTTCAGGAGATCATTCCGGCATTTAAACATGGTGAATTTGGGCCATTACTGATTGCGGGGGACGGCTCGTACCGTAATGAGTTGGAAAAGCTGAGTAATGGAAGTAAGCATGTCGTATTTCTGGGGTATGTTAATCAGAAGGAACTCATGAGGTACTATCGGGGTGCACTGGCGGTAATCGTACCTTCAATCTGGTATGACAACTATCCTTTGGTTATCTGCGATGCCTTGTCAACCGGTGTGCCCATCATCGCCCGCGATATCGCCGGACCGGCAGAACTCGTAAGGGAGAGCGGCGCGGGAACCTTGTTTCGGACGGAAAACGAATTGAAAACCGCAATGGAGGAAATGGCTGATAATGCTGAGTTGAGATCGACCTGCTCGAAACGAGGGAAGGCGTTTTTTAACGATAATTTTCGCGTTGAGGTCCACCTTTCAAGGCTGTTTTCAGCTATCCGGCAAACTCGGGAATTAAAGCGGGCCTGAACCGGCCGCCAAATGCAACCTATCGCCTTGGTAAAAGGGAGTGTCATCGTGGTCGCGGCTACAAGCATCGTTTACTTTTTTTCGACTTGTATACTTTTGGGTTTTATTATTGATTTTTTTGTAAAGTCCTGGCATGGGGGGATTGTTGAAAAGCTGATTATCCGCCTGGGCGTGGGGCTTGCTGTGTTTTCTTTCCTGGGCGTTGTTTTCAACGTGGTGGGTGTGCCCTTGGACTGGCGCGTTTTCCTGGGGTCGGGCCTGGTCGTCATGGCGGGCGGCATTGTCAGGAACAAAGGGCTATCGGGCATTATGGGGTCCGGGCGTCTGTCCTGGGACCTGAGAAAAGTGATCCACTTTCTGGTGATTTTGGTCCTTTTTTCCGTTACCGCCAAGATGTATATCGGCGGGACGTTTCGCTATTCGTGGTTCGAGGATGGGGACCCGTGGGGATACGCCGTAAGTTCGAAGTATATTGCGGAAAAGAAGACGTTCTCGGCAGGGTCGCGATTCAACCACTATTCCATCCCCTATACCCAGGGATATCAGATTGTTATGGGCGTTCTGCATCAGACCAACAACTCCATTTATTGGAACATGAAATTTTTTAACGCGTTCGTCATCTCGTTCGGCGTCGTCTTTTTCTATTTTTTCGTGAAACGCTTTACATCGGATGATGAACTGGCGCTTGCGGCAGCGTTTTTCCTGTTTGCCGTCCCCGCCTGGGTGAGCCATTTTGTATTTTCACTGGGTTATAATATGACGATATTTGTGGTGATACTGTATGTTTTCGCCATGATTTCCCGTGAAGACGAATTGTGGGGAAAGGGATGGACGTTTGTCGGTATCATCGTGGTGGCATCATTGTGTGTGAACCACTTTTACACTGCTTTCATAGGCCTTTTCCTTCTGGGTATCTATTATCTCAATAAATCCGTATTGGATAGGACTTGCAACGGTAATATGCTTGCAGCGATTGTATTCGGATTGCTGCTCTCGTTGGTGTTTTATATTCCGGCATATTACCCGTACCGGGATTCACTGGGCGGACTGGGGGACCTCGGCGGGGCGGAAAGTATGATTCGGTGGATACATGGCGCAATGAACGGCAAGACCCTGGGATTCGCACTCTTCATGGCAGCGGTTTTCTTCATTTCTTATATATTCCGCAGTCGATGGACGCCTACCCTTCATCGAGTGCTCGACAAACCGGCAGCGATCCCACTGGGTTATCTCATTATTTTTGTTTTCGTAATGGGAATACTGCTCATACCCGAAGAAATATTCACGACTTTCGGGACGGGCACGAGGGATTATGGATTGAGCGACTTTTTCGTGGCGAAATCGAAAAACATGATCAACAATCCGGTGGGAATCGGACTGGCGGTCATGGGCCTGTTTTGCTTGGGCATCGTGGCGTGCCTGGTTAAATCCAAAGAGACCTTCAAACCGGGAAACGCCTGGTTGAGCACATCGCTTCTGTGGGCCGTCCTGTCCATACTCATTATTCTGGGCACCTATTTTTCAATTACGGTAGCGCCCTTCAGGATGTGGACTTTTTTCGGATTATTTGCCTCTTTAATTGCCGCGTATGGTTTCAAGTTAATTTTAAGGAAAATCCCGGATGAACGCATGAAAATTGTTGTCTGGGCTCTTTTGGCCGCGATCGTCATTCCCACTTCTTTTGTGCAGAAATACCAGGTGAACAATTCTATCTGGCCGGATCATATGGTGCGCGTGCCCGAATCGAGAGCGCTTTACGAGCGGATGCGGAACGGCGCCGTTCCCAGGGAGTCAAAAGTACTCCGCCTGTGCCGGGACAGCGCGTTCCTGGTGGGGTACGATATGAGTTTAGAGCCCATATTGGACAAGCGGGCAAAGCGTTATCACAAACGGGCTTTGAATGATACGGTCCGGCAGAACTGGAAGTTCTTCAAGAAACACGACATTGAATACATCACCGCCGGCCTGTCCTGCGCGGTCGAGAAGCGCCTCTCGGGAAGGGCATTGAATCAATATGTGAATGTGTTCCAGAAACGTATCAACGATATGATTGAATCCGGTCGGTTTTCAATGGTGGAAGATACCAATACGGAAGTGCTCCTGCGGGTGCGTTAGTGAATATCAGAGACTACGTGACATATCTTTTCCCTAGGACACTTCAGTTTCGTGCCGCGAGAACCGGCTTGCTTAAACCGGGAAACCCCTTAACGCTGACATATTCGGTGACCGCGGCGTGCCAGTCGAAATGCAAGACCTGCAACATCGGGTTGCAGTACCAGGCGCACCCGGAACGGAAGGAGGCGGACCTGCGCCTCGACGAGATCGAAAAGATTTTCAAGAGCCTGGAACACATCTATTTTTTTAATATCAGCGGGGGAGAGCCTTTCTTGAGGAAGGATTTGCCCGATATCATCGATCTTGCCTGCAAATATCTGCGCCCCGGCATCATACATATTCCCACCAATGCCATCGCCTCCCGAGCCATCCGCGACCTGACCGTTCAATGTCTGGAAGTCATGAGGCGCCATGACCCCAAGCTGCCCCTCACCGTCAAGCCGTCCATTGACGGCATCGGGAGGATGCATGATGAGATCAGGGGGGTAAAAGGGAATTTCGCACAGCTTGAGAAAACCATTGCCTACCTTAAAGAGGTGGAAGCGACATATTTCAATTTCCATCTGGAATTGGGGACTGTGGTTTCCCGATTCAACATGGGAAGGCTTTCCGAGATCGAGGACTATGTGCATTCGTTGGGCGTTCAAAGTTATCGGAACGAGATCGCTGAGCAGAGGGCGGAGTTTTTCAATCTGCAGGACCCCATCACGCCGGATGCCGAGACATACGCACGGCTCATCCATGGTTTCAAGAAAAAAATCCTCAGCGGTATAAGCAAAAAACGGGAACTCACCCAGGTGACCGAAGCCTTTCGCCTGGCCTACTATGATCTTGCGGTGCGGATTCTCGGGGAGGGCCGTCAAGTGATTCCGTGCTACGGCGGGATTTCTAATGTTCACATCAATTTTGACGGTGAGGTGTGGCCCTGCTGCGTCCTGGGATACAGCCGCCCTCTGGGGTTTTTACGTGAAAGCGACTACGATTTTCAACAGGTATGGCAATCGGACAGGGCCCGCAGCGTCAGGAAATATATCAAGGACCGGAATTGCGCATGCCCTTTGGCCAATCAGGCGTATTCAAATATTCTGTGTTCTCCTTTATATCTTTTTAAAACATTTATTAATTTTGTTAAAATAACCATAAGAAGCTAAAGCGATATTTACTAGGGTAATTCAGGTTAATATGTATAGAAATAAGAAAGTCGTTGTCGTCATGCCGGCCTACAATGCCGCAAAAACGATAACGAAGACATACAGGGAAACGGTGGATCAAGAATTCGTTGATCTCGTCATTGTCGTGGACGACGCGAGCCGGGACGCTACCGTTGAAATTGCGGAAAATCTTGACACAAGCTCTTAATATATAGACATACGTCCAATCTCGGGTACGGGGGGAACCAGAAGACGTGTTATCGGAAAGCCCTCGATGAGGGCGGAGATATCATCATCATGGTACATCCCGATTACCAATATACGCCGAAACTGATTCCCTCTATGGTGTCCTTGATAGGAAGCGGCCTCTACCATTGCGTTCTCGGGTCGCGGATACTCGGAGGTCAGGCCCTGAAAGGCGGGATGCCCGTGGTGAAATATGTAGCCAATCGGGTGCTTACGGTTTTCGAAAACGCGTTTCTGGGAGCCAAGCTGTCGGAATATCACACGGGTTACAGGGGCTTTTCAAGGGAGCTTTTGGAGCAGATCCCGTACGATGCCAACTCCGATGATTTTGTCTTCGATAATCAGATGCTTGCGGAGATTATATGGGCCGGTTATGTCGTCGCCGAGATTACCTGCCCCACAAAATACTTCGAAGAAGCATCTTCAATCAATTTTACCAGAAGCATCCAATACGGTTTGGGGTGTGTAAAGACGACATTTGAATTTGTATTTGCACGCATGGGAATTATCGATTCTATCAGATTTAAATCGAAATGAAAAACAGACGAATAGGAGGTTGATCAGTGGAAATCAAGACACTGGGGGTCATCGGAGCCGGACAGATGGGATCGGGTATCGCGCAGGTAGCATCAACGAGCGGCCTGAACGTGATCATGAACGACATCAGAGATGAATTTGTGGAAAATGGATTCTCGACCATTGAAAAAAGCCTTGATCGCATGGTCAAGAAGGAGAAAATCACCGGAGATGAAATGGAGGCGATTCTCGGGAGGATAGAAGGCTCGACAGGTTTGGAAGACATGATCCGCGCCGATGCAGTGGTCGAAGCGGCAACGGAAGACGTGGCGCTCAAACTGGAGATCTTCAGAAACCTGGACGGGTTCTGCAAGCCGGGGGTCATTTTGTCTTCCAACACGTCTTCCATTTCCATCACCAAGATCGCCGGGGCCACGAGCAGGCCGGAACTGGTAATAGGCATGCATTTCATGAACCCGGTCCCCATGATGAAACTGGTGGAAGTTATTCGGGGACTGGCGACTTCCGATGATACGTTTGAGACCACTCGCACACTGGCCCTCAAAATGGGAAAAACACCTGTGGCGGCGAATGACTATCCCGGTTTCGTTGCCAATAGAATCCTCATGCCCATGATTAATGAAGCCGTGTATGCTTTGTTTGAAGGGGTTGGCACGGCGGAGGATATCGACGAAATTATGAAGTTGGGGCTGAACCATCCTATGGGGCCTCTGACACTGGCCGACCTGATCGGCCTGGACACCTGCCTGGCGATCCTGGAAGTCCTGCACAAAGGCCTCGGAGACGGTAAATACCGCCCATGCCCCCTGCTCAGAAAATATGTGGATGCCGGATGGCTTGGACGCAAATCGGGAAGGGGATTCTACGTCTACTGAAAGAACGACCAGGGGACGCAAGCGAGGTCTTTCAGGAGGCCCGCCTGCGGGGTTTGCAAAATCGATCGTCATAAGCTATAAATTACCCGTAGGGAAGACGTGTGGCGGGCATTCCTTATTCCCGCCCGGCTGCAAAACCCCCGGGCAGCGGGAGGCGCAGTTTTTCGGGCCTGCCACGGCGTAGGCCGTCTTAGGCGGAACGAAACCGGGTTCTATGGCCCTGGATTTTTTGCTGGACGTTGTATTTCGGGTTTTTTCGAGTCGTTCACCGAATTCGTTTTTTGGGAGAAAAAAACGATGGCTAAGATTTTGATCGT
This sequence comes from Deltaproteobacteria bacterium, assembly GCA_019307165.1. Lineage (GTDB taxonomy): Bacteria > Desulfobacterota > DSM-4660 > Desulfatiglandales > Desulfatiglandaceae > JAFDKD01. The sequence continues at coordinate 7,192 of JAFDKD010000182.1, forward strand.
CGATGATGAAGAGCATATCCGTTATCTCTATTCAGAGGAGTTGAGTGAGGCCGGGTATGAAGTGATCACCGCGGATAGCGGCTATAAACTTCTGGAGCGAATTGGGGAAGAAAAGCCCGATCTGGTGGTGCTGGACATTAAAATGGTTGACTACAACGGCCTGGACCTGCTGCAGGACATCCGCAACAAGTTTTATGACCTGCCCGTTGTCCTGTGCACGGCTTACGACACCTTTAAAGAGGAAATGAAATCCATCGCGGCGGATTTCTACGTGATCAAGTCCTTCGATTTGACGGAACTTAAAACCAAAATCGCCATGGCCCTCGAAGCGGGCACGCAAAAAGAGTGAGCGCCCTTGAGTTTTCTAACCTCCTCGAAATACTATAACTATTCGAATTTACATTGTTATCGGATTCCATGAATTTGAAATGTAATTTCAATAGGTTAATTTTCTGGCACGCAGGCAAAGGTTTTGACAAGGCCGGGATTTGTGAGGCACTCTCAATTAACCACAGGTGTCGGCAGGATAACCCTCGTAGAGTTTTAACACACCAAAGATAGTCGGCACGAGGCGATATCGGCATACACCGCGTATTAAAATATCGAAGGTACTCCAGATTTAGCTTGACAACCACATTGATTTAATATTATCCAAATATGGTTAATTTTATTTAATCGCAATAATTTTTCATGCGTTATTGTTGAGAATGATGATGAAAGGGACTATCCAAAAGATCCTCTCATGATGCCTTCGACGGGAAGAAGCCCGTTGGGGGCATTTTTCGTAGATGAAAAGATGATGATCTCGCAGAAAGTCATCTTATGGGACAGCACAGTAATCCCATCCGCGCTGGATAGATGGACTTTTTGCGAAATTGTCGGCTTTTTGCTGCAAAAAGCACCAGAGACAAGAAGGGGGGAGGGAATGATCATGAGGAATGGAAAAAAGTTATGGAGAACCATTTTGCTGATCTTGGCGGTCTCATTGGTGTTTTCCCCTGTGGCGCAGGCCGCCACCGATGACGAAATCGAGGCAGCCATAACAGACGGAATCGCCTATCTGGTAGGCCAGCAGCAAGCTGCCGGCTTTTGGTCTGATGATACTTAGT
>JAFDKD010000898.1 GCA_019307165.1 Deltaproteobacteria bacterium
GGTCACTTGTTTTTACGAATTCCGAATTTCCCCTTCTGTCCTCTACCCTCTTTTCATTCTTTGCCTCTCTGACTGACCTCTGACCTCCGCCTTCTGATCTCTGGTCTTTCCCGTTCCGCCGTCCCCCCGGTTCCTCCGTCCCATATTTGTCACTTGTCATTGGTCACATGTCTTCACAAACTCAGCCTCAAGCGAAGCGATCCTCAAGTGAAACGCTCCTCAAATCCCGATATTATCGGGATGCTCCTCAAGCGCAGCGCTCCCCTCACTCCCTATTCTCCAGAATACCCCTCATGCAAACGGACGCGCAGGTCCCGCAGCCTTTGCAGTAGTCATTGAGTGCGTAGTAGGGATCCCCTTCGTTCTTTGGACGAACAAGCGCCCCCTCCGGGCAAAAAATATAGCAACGGTCGCAGCCGACACACGATCCGCAGAAAAAACACCGCTCTGCTTCTTTCCGGGCCTCATCCCTATTCAATGGCAGGGAGACCTCATCAAATGATCCCGCCCTCTCTGCCGGGTCTCGGTGCGGCAACGCGACAGGCGGCATCTCGGGTGATGTAATCCGATCAAGCTCGTCCATAAGGACCACGTGGTGCGGTTCCCAGTGGGGCGGTGGATTGAAAAACGCCTCGATTGAAAAGCCCGGTCCCTCACCGAGGCTTACGCCAAGCATGGCGTCCTCCTCACTTCCGGTCAGGGCCAGATGGATGCTGAGTGCGGCCCGTTTTCCCGTGGCCATGGCATCCACCACCGATGCACGGGCCGGCGTAAGATCACCGCCGGCAAAAAGACCCGCCCGGGACGTTCGGCCCGAATGATCTACCCATAGTCTGCCGCCATCCCACCGCATGTCTTTGAGCATGGAAACCGATTCAACGGTCTGCCCTGCCCCCACAATCGCCAGGTCGCAAGCCAGTTCCGTTTCTGATCCCGCCACGGGTTCCGGTCTGAGGCGGCCGTCCGGCCCGGGGGCGCCGAGTTGCATAGCGACCTGCTTGACCGCCGCCAATTGCCCGTCCCTGCCCAGGAATGCGATGGGACTCGCCAGGAACCGGATGTTGATCCCTTCCTCTTCCGCCTCGGCCACTTCGTCGGCAAAGGCGGGCATCTCAGCGCGACTTCTGCGATAGATGATGGTAACACCCTGAGCCCCCTGCCGCAGGGCGGTTCGGGCCGTATCGATGGCGGTGTTTCCGCCGCCAATGACCACGACCACAGCGCCCTTCGCCTTTGCCCGGAGGTCCGCCCGTCTTAAAAATGCCAGCCCGGGTACGACGCCGTCCAGGGCCTCGCCATCCAGACCCAACGCCTGGTGGGAATCAGCGCCCGCAGCCAGAAAAACTGCCTGGTGGTCGGCCGCAAGCCTGTCCAAAACCCTGTCGTCCACCGTGGTATTGCTGCGAACCTGTATCGGCAGCGACAGGATTCGATCCAGATCCATTTTAAGGACCTCAGTGGGCAGCCGGAATGGGGGGATACCACTGGTAAGCAGTCCACCAAGCCGTTCCGATGCTTCGACCAGAGATACGGGGTGGCCCATTCGGGCCAGGTGATAGGCGGCAGCCAATCCGGCAGGCCCCGACCCAACGACTGCGACCGGCTTCTCACGGCCGGCATCGGTCAGGATGGTCGGTTTTGCCGAACCCAACTCCGCAGACGCCCGCTCCAGGGCCCGGATACTGACGGCGCCTTCCAATTCAACCCTGTTACAGGGTCCCTGACAGGGATGGTAGCAGACCCGGCCGCAGACGCCCGGCAGCGGACTTTCCTGGAGAAAAACGGCCAGGGCCCCGTCAAAATCACCCTGGGAGCCCCGGTAGAGCACTCGAGGGATGTCGTTGCCAATGGGACATGCGGCGCGGCACGGAGAGGTCTTTTCAAAAAACACGGGGCGTAATTTTGACCAGGTCCCGGTCTTAAAATCCTCGGTGCTCTGCCTGGATATGGGGATGATAAGCTCCGGATCAAAGCATCTCAACTTGGCCTCGTCTTTAGAATTCATGGTCTCCTCTTGTTGTCGGTTCAGATATCGTTAAATCATTAAATTAATTATCATAAATTTTAACGGCCTCATATGCCTTACGGGCCGCTTCGACATTGGCTTCCGGTTTAGACGGAACGAGCTCTTCTACAGCCGCCAAAA
>JAFDKD010000899.1 GCA_019307165.1 Deltaproteobacteria bacterium
GACGCCCAGGGATGAAGGTGTCGTGACGATTATGATCGCAATGACCGGTATGACTGAAATGATGTTTTTCATGTTCGTCCCCCTGATCACGGCAAGAATGTCCGCCAAGTATATCAATTTCCACGATTTTCGCCATTCATACTTTTTTACCGGCAAGAGAGAATTGAGGGTGATACGCACGCGGTTCAAGCTTAAAGACTTTTTGCAGTGTCCCTGTCCCTGCAAGGGTGTGAATCAAGCGATCAAAAGTTTATCCTGTTTATGGTGTCAGGGCCTGCCTGTAGGCCCCCGGCGTTACGCCGGTCCACCGTCTGAATGCTTTGTGAAAAGCGCTTGCCTCGGAAAAACCTATCAAATCGGCGATCTCTTCTATGGACAGCACGCCTTTCATCAGTTGATTAATGGCGAAGTCCCGCCTGACCTCATCTTTTATGGCCTGAAAGGATGTCCCTTCTTCTCTCAACCTTCGGCTGAGCGTGGGCGAGGTGGTGTTCAGTCTTTGCGCGACGGTCTCAAATTTGGGCAGGCCCTCCTTCAGCGACTTGCCCATGATCATGCGGACTCTGGCGCCGGCCCTTTCATTCGAAACGCGCATGGTGAGCATGTGAACCATGGCGCGGGGCAGGAAGCCCTCAAGGGCCTCTTCGGTCCTTATGGGCAGCATCGAAAGATAGCGGGCGTCAAACGTGATGCAGGAACGGTGTCGGACAAATTGATGGGCGCCCGGAAAAAGAAAATCGTATTCCCTTCGGTAACCCGGATCAGCAAAGGCAAAAGCCGATTTTTTCAACGGAATATGGCGCCCCAGGTACCAGCTGCTCAGCCGATGGATTAAGAAAAGGCTGCCGTAGTGAACATAAGAGAACACCCTGTCCAGGATGTCGTGGTGATCTAAACAGAATTCCGCTTGCGAGCCCTTCACAGTGAGTTCCCACCGCAACTCGTCCGTAAACAGGCCCATAAAGACAATGAAACGTCGGAGGATCTTTTCCAGACTGTCGCATCCGATCAATGCATAGCACATCATCGCGAAAGTCCCGGGCTTGGCGGAAGCGGTGAGGAACCCCAAAAATTCGTCCCCTGTTTGTCGGGCGATGACTTTAATGAGACCGGCATACTGTTCGGCGGAGATGCGGGCCATGGGTTCATCGAAAAGGGCCGGCGGAATGGAGGCTATCCTGAGTAAAGGCGCCGGATGAAAGCCTTGGTGCAGGACACCTTCCAAGACCTCTCTGATGAAGATAGTGGGAATGGTGGGGGTCAGCATGATAAGGTTTAATGCCGGTGATGTCTTAGGACAATTATTTTGACTGAAAATACCATTGTTTTGATTCCAGCGCCAGCTAAAATGAACGCAACATGAGGCACTGTCGTTTGGATTCACAACCTTGAATGGAGGATAACATGGCGGTTTTGACGGGAGATGAATATCGGGAAAGCCTGAAGGCATTTTCACCGGAGGTGTATATGCGCGGGGAACGGGTGGACAAGGTGTGGGAGCACCCTCTGTTGCGGCAGACCGTGAACCACATGGCGATCGGATGCGATCTGGCGGCCGACCCGGCAAACCGGGGTACGTTCTCGGTCCGCTCGCCCCTTGTGGACGAAGATGTGAGCCGCATCGGACACCACATTCAGACCAGCCTGGAGGACCTCACCATCAAGGCCAAACTGACCCGGGAGGTGAGCGGCCGCCGGATCTGCGCCCAGTGCATGTCCAACATGCTTTCCGTGACCTGGGCCATGATCTACGACATCGACCAGGCCCACGGCACCGACTATTTCCCAAGATACCGGGAGTTTATTAAGACCCTGCAACGAAAGGGGCATGGCATCGCGTGGGGCATGATGGACCCCAAGGGGGACCGCTCCCTGCCTCCGTCGAAACAGCGGCGCCCCACCGACCTGCGCATCACGGAGCGGCGGCCGGACGGGATCGTGGTGCGGGGGGCCAAGCTCCACACCACCTATGGGGCCGCGGCTCACGAGGTGGTGGCGGTGCCCTGCCGGGCCCTGGGCGAGGACGATAAAGACTTTGCCGTGTCCTTTGCCGTGCCCATCGATACGAAAGGCGTCAAGCTGATCGCCCGGCCTTCGCCCGGCCCGTCAAGGGAAACGGATATGGAAAGCCCCCTGAGTTCCCAGAGTTCCCAGTTTATCGGCGTGGAGTGTCTGACCATATTCGACGATGTGTTCGTCCCGGAGGAGCGGGTGTTCATGTGCGGCGAATGGGACCAGACCGTTAAACTGCCCTTTTACTTTGCCGGGCTTCACCGGCAGTCCAAGTGCGCCTGCTCAGCCGGCCACACGGATCTTCTGATCGGTGTGGCGGCGCTGTTGGCCGACGTCAACGGCCTGGGGACAGGGCCGTCGCACATTCGGGACAAGATCACCGACATGATGATGGCCGCCACCACGGCCTACGGCTGCGCCATGGGGGCGGCCCAGGAGGGAACGGCCCACCCGAGCGGGGTGTATCTCCCCGACCCGGCCATCGCCAATGCGGGGCTCAATCACATCCGTTCGGTCCTCGGGACGCATTTGGGGCACATCCACGACATCGCCGGCGGTCTTATCGTCACCATGCCCACGGAGGCGGACTGGAAAAACCCGGAATTGAGAAAACACATGGAGGAGGCGCTGGCAGGCAGCGACAAATACACGGTGGAAGAGCGGCTCAGGGTCATGCACCTGGCCCAGGAACTGGCCGCGTCCCGACTGACCGGCACCCTGCTGGGCTTCACGATCAACGCCGCGGGCAGTCCGGTGACCAACCGGATCGTGGTCCGGAACCAGTATGACCTGGAAGAAAAAATCGAAATCGCCAAAGAGATCTCTGGAATTGCATAAAAGGGAGAGGGTATTTAAAAATGCTGAATAACGATGTTTTGACAAACCACAACGGCCCGGTGGCCACCATCATTATCAACCGCCCCGAGGCGCGAAACGCCTGCACCGTAGCGACGGTGAAAGCGCTTTATGACGCTTTTATGGATTTCGAGGCCGATAAGAATGCAAAGGTTGCCGTGCTCACCGGTCAAGGTGACTGCTTCTGCGCCGGCGCCGATCTCAAGGAACTGGCAAGCGGTAAATCCATCGGTTTTGCCTGGGCCGGTGAGGATAAGGGCGTAACGCGCCGCACACTCTCCAAGCCGGTAATCGC
>JAFDKD010000183.1 GCA_019307165.1 Deltaproteobacteria bacterium
GAAGCGGACGCTTGCTTCAGATCACGGTCGGTCACCACGACGACAATATTGCCGTTTTGCATCACGGGCAGCATGGAGATGCGGTTTTCTTTCAGCCGTTTCATCGCACCATGCATGGAATCGCCGGCGTCCACGGTCACCAATTGCTTGCTCATCCAGTTTTTCACTAACATGAGAATTTACCTCCTATTTAAAAAGATCCGTGCCTGCCGGACCCGGCTTTTGTCTGCACCAATGCGGGGCGTTGGGATAACGCGTCCCGTACTTGAATATATGTTATATCGCGCGTCCCCTTTGTCTATTCAATGCTCGTTTGAGGGCCACCCCTGGTCGATGTGGTTCAGAAGCAGGCATGCCCTTATTTTTTAAAGTATATAAAGCATGAAGTATGCCAGGTTAGAGAATATCAAACAATGTTTATGATTTCAGCTAGTTAGCATCATCCTGCCCCGATTTTGCGACGGTGTGTCGTCCGATTTAGAAGTTTTTCGAAATCAGAGTTTGAAATCTTTCGACAATTGAATCCCGAAGCGGCAATGGCCACCCTCAGCAAAGGGCATCATGACATCATTGTATGCCTTGTAAGATGACATTTTCCGGCATTATGCTATAATAATTTTATGTCGGCAGCGTTGTCCCTGCATGAATCGCCTCGCTTTTTCGGAACGCACAAACTACATGGCGGTCGCCGCTTGCCCCAGAGGCACGAGGAGTTTGCCTTTGAAAACCATGCCATCTGCGACACAGTTTTTTCGTCGGAGATCTTCACCTGTGAAGGCATAGAGGTGTTCAATTGAAAAATGGCCGGGACGAACTGAAACGCCTGAACCTGGTATTGCGCACGACGCGGGATATCAATCGGCTGATGGTCAAAGAAAAAGACCGCCACGGGTTGATCGAGGGCATCTGTGGGATTCTTGTGGAACGCCGCAGTTACTATAACGGTTGAAAAACGGTCCTCTGACCCGCTGCGCCAAGCAGGCCCTGACGCGCTCAACACCTGTATTGATCAAAAACCCCCTTTCATCATGCGGCGACTGCCCTTTGGCCCAAAATTACAGGGGCCGCGGCGGCATGACCCTTCGGTTGGAACACGACGGCAAGGTCTATGGGCTGTTGACCGTCTCAATCCCGATAGAGCTGATTCCGTATCCGGAAGAACAGGAACTGCTGGAAGATGTGGCAGGGGATATGGATATCGCGCCGAAACCTACGTGGGTCTACTGCCGGGGGTGCCGGATCCGGTACAAAGGCAAGGATGCGATCCTGGTAAACGCAATGGATATTACCCGGTTCAAAGAGCTGGAGCACCTGCTGGGCATTCAAGACAAAATGGCCTCCCTGGGGCATGTGGCCGCCGGCATCGCCCATGAAATCAGGAATCCGCTCTCCGGTATCAATATATATCTCAATACGTTGGAGAGGATTTACGACAGAGCCGATAGTCTGGATATGGTCGGAGAGATATTGGAGAAGCTCCAGTCCGCCTCCGGGAGAATTGAATCCGTCATCAAAAGGGTCATGGATTTTTCCAAACCCAGCGCGCCGAACCTTGTTTGGAAGGACCTGAATGAGCCTATTGAAGAGGCTGTCAGCCTCTCTTCCGTCACCCTGCGAAAACGAGGCATACAACTTGAGTCAGCCCTGGCTCAAGACCTGCCGCCGTGCCTGGTGGACCGTCAATTGATCGAAGAGGCGGTTTTAAACCTGATCATCAATGCCGCCGAAGCCATGAAAAACGCAAGCGGCGATAAAAAGATAAACATAACGTCATCTCTTGAAAATGACAGTGTCATCGTGATGGTTTCAGATTCCGGACCGGGCGTACCCATGCAGTTCAAGGAAGCCATATTCGACCCGTTTTATACGACGAAAGAAGATAGCACAGGTATTGGTCTCAGCATTGCCCGAAGAATCATCACAGACCATGGCGGTTCCCTCGAATGCACTGAAAGCCAATGGGGCGGGGCTCAGTTTACTGTCATCCTTCCCCTCAACAGTGGAGCGGACTCGAAATGATAACCTATTCCATATATATCGTGGATGATGAAGAGACGATCAGGGACGGGGTGAGCATGGCGCTTGCGCCGGACTACCACGTGGAGGTTTTCCCTACCGCTGAGTTTGCTATTCAGGCCATGAAGGACGAGCCTCCCGACCTCGTATTGCTGGATATCGGACTGCCGGGAATGAACGGGATTGACGCACTGGGAAAAATGAAGGCGCTTTACCCGAATCTTCTGATCGTCATGATCACCGCCTATGAAGACATCCATACCGTGATATCCGCCATGAAGCTGGGGGCCTATGACTACGTGGTCAAACCCCTTCATATGGATAGTCTAAAACTCACTATCGGCAATGCGCTTGAAACCATAAGATTGAGAAAAGAGGTCCAAGCCCTCCAGGAACAATACCTGAATGAAAATCTACCTTTTTTCGTGGGCCGAAGCGATGCGATCCAGGATGTGATGGCGGTCGTCAACAAGGTGGCCAAAAGCCCGGACACCCCGATTTTGATTCTTGGTGAAACCGGCACGGGCAAGGAATTGCTTGCCAGTGCCATACATTACAGAAGTCCAAATTTCAAGGGGCCTTTCATCATCGTGAACTGCGCCGCCATTCCCAGGGATCTAATCGAGAGCGAGCTTTTCGGTTATGAAAAGGGTGCATTAAGCGGTGCCCGCGCAACCGGGAAAAAGGGGTTAATAGAAGCGTCCAAAGACGGCACCCTGTTTCTTGACGAGGTAGGCGACATGAGCCTGGAAGCCCAGGCAAAGCTCCTTCGTTTTATTGAAAACCGGGAGTTTTACAGGGTAGGCGGAACAAAAAAAAATGAGATTCGGACGCGCCTTGTTTCAGCTACAAATAAAAATCTGGAAAGCATGATCGAAAAAGATCAATTCAGGAATGATCTGTATTATCGGCTCGGAGTCATTCAAATACAAGTCCCTTCCTTGAATGAGCGGAGCGGCGATGTTCTTCCCATGGCCAGGCACTTCCTGTCGGAATTCAGCCGAAAATTCAGCAATAGGTTTACCGGCATTTCGCCTCGGGCAGAGAGGGTGTTAGTGTCTCACGAATGGAAAGGCAATGTGCGGGAATTGAAGAACGTTATTGAGAGAGCAGTCCTGATCGGAAAGGGGCCCATCCTGGAAGTTGAAGACCTTGGCATGGAGGACGACCATAAGGCAGAAACATCCAGGCACGACATGAACGGCTTTCTTTTCCCCCCGCTTCAAACCGAAGGCGCCGATCTTGACGCCACTATCAGATCTTTGGAAAGGCACTATATTGACGAGGCGTTCAAGATGGCGGAGGGGAACGAGAGTAAGGCGGCAAGACTTCTCAAGATGAATCATCACACGTTTCGTTATCGCAAAAAAAGGCTTCAGGAAAAATAGTGTTTGTTTCCGAAAGAGCGACCATCAACCTGGAGACCGTACTTTTTTTCAGTGGCTACTCCACTACCCATACGGTGCAATTGCGCGCGTGGGTGACGATTTTACTGGAAATACTGCCGAAAAGAAACTCCTCGCTTCGCGAGAGCCCCTGTCTACCCACCACAATCGTGCTGTATTCGGTTTCATCCCGCTCCGCCAAAATACAGGCCGCCATGGAAGGGCAGTAGCGGATCGTGGACCGAACCGCCACGTCCTTTTCGTCAAACCCGGCATCGATCAATATCTGACGATAATCGCCTAACATGAGATCGATCTTCTTCTTGTGCTGGTCGAGCCAGTCCATCCGCTCGGCGGGTGTCGGGAAATAGTCATCTTCCGGTTCGGCTACAACATGCAAGATGGTTACCTTAAATCCTTTTGCGTCCCCCAGAATCTGCGCCACATAAGAGACGGCCCTGCAGGCGTTTTCCGACTCATCTACAGCGATCAGAATATTCTTGTTGAAAACTTTCTCTTCACTGTTCATGCCGTTTCCTCCACCGCAGTGAGGTTCTTATTTCCGGGAAAGTGGCGTTCCTTGAATTCACCCAAGTCATCCAGCAATTGCCGCGTATCTTCATAAAACCAGTTCGCTCCTTCTGCAAAATGCATCAGCACCCGATTGAGGGATTCAGGGATATGGGGGAAAATTTTTTTCAGGTTGACGACCCGGTTGTGGAAAACGATATTGAAATCCTCTGTCCGAAGGGTATGAGCCGCTGGGTGCCCCTGTTTCTCAAGCTCCGCCGGCAGAATGTCTCCCTTGCCGACAAGGAATGCAAGGATATTGCCAAGTCCAAAGATGTCGTAACCATAAATATTTTCCCTGTGCCGGAAGTTGAAATCGAAATCGATCCAGCGGTATTGTCCGCTGTCCTGGTCTATCAGGATATGGTCGCGTCTTATGTCTCCGTGTTTTTCGCCATGCGCATGTAAATGGTGGATGGCCTGAATACAGGACATATAATGATCCAGGACGATTGGAAATCGGGTCGCAAAATAGGACTCGTGGTCCATTCCCATATTACCGATAAAGTTAGCCAGGGTCTTGCCCCTGATGAAATCCAATACGCGAACAAGGTTGCCCTTTTCATCCTGGATCGAATACCCATGCATGAAATTTTCGTGGCCGGAGACCAGTTCAAGAATGCGCGCCTCCTTTTTGGGGCTTCTGAAACACTCAAACTCGATGCCTCCGATGTGGGACATAAATTTTTCGTAAAAAACGAGTTTGATGATCTTCAGGCTTCCATCATTCAAATCAATGGCCCGCTTGACCCAGAACTTTACTTCATCCTCCAGCCCGAACCGCAGTTCCTTGGCGTTATGGCGAATGAGATAGACCCGACCATTCAGAACAAGCACGTCGTCATATTCCACCCGAAAAAAATCGGTCGTATCCGTGTGAACCCGAAAGCGTCGTGGTACCTTGTGCGGAGGAAGCCAGGCGGAAGCCATTTGTTTCAGTCGTTCTTGTGACAAGGATTCTTTCATAACCACCCGTCATCGTTTCTAAAATCCGCCGTTCCCAATATGAGAAACGCCTCTTCAATAGAACCTATTCGGCTCCACCGGATGTAGGGTTCAGGCAAGACCAAATATTGTCACTCCATGCCTTCCCCGTCAATCAAATTTCGAACTTTTGCAAAATTCGATTTTGAATTTTTTAGAAATTGGATGGCCAATTGGACGCCGGCGATCAGGCATTTTACCAACTTGATTTTAAAACGATACTATGTCCTTGGCGTAATGGCATAAATTATGCTTTAATAGTTAGAGAAAGGTATCACCAAAAAAGTTGGTGACTTAGTGAATTGTATAGGACTACTAAAAATTACGGGGCGTGGATAAGATGAAAATAGCTGTGAGTTCGTGCGGAATATCCCTGGATTCACCGATTGATCCCCGATTCGGTCGGTGCGACTATTTTCTGATAATCGATACCCACGATATGAGCTTTGAGGTATTTGATAATGTAAATGTCGGCTTAACTCAAGGGGCCGGCGTTCAATCGGCGCGGTTTGTGATCTCAAAAGGCGCCCAGGCGGTCATCACCGGTAACATCGGACCGAATGCCATTCGTGCCCTTTCTGCGGTCGGCGTTGAGGTCGTACTCTGCCAAGAGGGATCTAATATAGGGGCTATTGAAAAATACCAAAAAGGCGAGTTTAAGAGCGTCAACGGCGCCAGTGTACGTGAGCACTACGGCATGGCCGGTAAAGCTGCCGAGGACCGAATGAAAGACGCGAAAATGGCTGATGAAAAGGAAAAAGAAGTCAAAACAGGTGATGTTGAGCTGAATGAAAAGTGAAAGTCCAACTCGCTGGAGTATTCGCCCGACGTAACATGGCGAACGACATCAAAGACGGGGAGTTACATTTAACCAGACATGGGGCCTTAGGTGTATAATGGGCTTTTAGCTGGTTTTTCTGTTCTTCGAACGAGTTCATAAGGACTGTATTCGGTTTTACGGCCAAGTTGCGATTCAATTTTTCCCTGAATGCTGATTCGTTGCGGATTCGCAAGCCACTGATACCAGTCATCCTCTGAATCCCACGACCGTACCACAAGATATTCGTCCCTTTTTTCCAGATGCCGCCATATTTCCTCGGATATAAAACCCGGTTGGGCTTTACCCAATTTTTTCAGATCGAGAACAAGAGGCAGGATGTCTTTCTCCTTGGCTTCACTGACCACTCTTTTGCTGATGACTCTTATGCCCATTTCGATTCTCCCTTGTGATCATTGTTCACTGCAAAGGCTCGCAAGGGACTGCTTCCCCTTTTTTTGATCCAAGGCAAATGCAGCCGCCTTCTGCCTTTCGAAATGCAACCATCATGCCATGGAAAAGGTTTACATTCATATCGCCAGGACCTCAAGCCAAGGGTGGATTCCTTCGGTGGATATCTTTGAAACCGACGACGGCTTTGTGGTCAAAGCCGAATTGCCCCGCCTGGAATTAGATAAAAACCAGGGTCAGGACACGATCCAAACCGCCGGCTTTTTTGCCATATGCAAGACTTTGTTACTGACCCTGCCCATGAAAAAATCAGCCACCTTGGACAGGCCCCGTCTCCCCATGACAATAGTCCCGTAGCCCCCCTTTTCGACCTCTTCCAGAATCGTTCCTGCACGACTACTTGCGCCGGTAATAAACTCGAAATCGATTTTATCCGGGCTGTGGCCTGAATTCACCAATTTCCTTTTTGCCTCTTCAATGTCGGGCCGCATGTCCATTTTTACCTTTTCCAGCCATCTGCTATCCACTAACCGCACCTCCTCGTCAGGGATGTAGTACGGATCTCCGTACTGAAGCGACTTCATCCCCATCATGACATGGAACAAGACCACCTCAAGATCCCGGAAAGCCAGTATGTCGCCCACATATTTCACTGCGGCCATGGCATGCTCGGACCCGTCCACGCACACCATAATCCTCTTTGGATCTGCCTTACGCATCATGGAACTCCTTTCGGCCTAAATGTTTCCACATCTCTTTTTTTCGGATGCCGTTTTATATTTCTTCAAATGCAACCTCTGTGCCAAGAAAACCCTTCGGATCGAGTGGCTCTCCAATCCATTCCACCCCTGGGGAGACACACGCGCCTATTCACAATTATGCGTTGGTGTGACGCCCGATTTAGAAGTTTTTCGAAATCACAGTTCGAAG
>JAFDKD010000900.1 GCA_019307165.1 Deltaproteobacteria bacterium
CTCCCCGTCAACCGGTCTCTCTCCGCATGGACCCCTTTGATATTTCGATGATTAAACGACTCGCTCGCAAGAAAGGCGTTCCTCACTCGCAACTCATGGCAATGTGGCTTCGCGAAAGAATCGAAAGCGAAAAGAGACTTCATGCCTCTGAATAAAATGTAACTATCCCAGGAGACCAGCCGGTGAGGCAATGGCGGATTATTCAGAACACTTTCGCGGAGACTCCTTAATCAAGTAGAGTTCTTCTCAGTGATCTCTGTGCCTCTGTGAGAGATTTGTTTTTCCGCACCTTTGCGTTGACTATCGTCGTGCAGCTATCACGCTTAATACGGAAATGGAAGTTTCCCTGCTGATTAGACTTGTCGGAGCGGAGCGGAGATCCCGCCGTTGTTGGGCGGGGCCCCCTCAGGCCGGAGGCGGCGCTGTCTACTCCATTTTAAAACCGTCCACGAACTGCAGGGTGGCGGGACTGATCACGTTGGGATCGGTCAGCACGTTGATGCAGGCCGGCTTGCCCGATGCCACGGCCCGCTTGATGGCAGGAACGATATCTTCATCCTTCCTGACGAACTCGCCGTGCCCGCCGAACACCTCTGCCAATTTTTCGTAGTGCACCTCTCCCAGTTCCGAGCCGCAGACCCTGTCGGTGCCGTAGCACAGTTCCTGACCATGCTTGATCATGCCCCAGGCACCATCGTTGTTGACCACGCAGATAATGGGCAGGTCGTGACGTGTGGCCGTGCAGAACTCCATGGCGTTCAGGCCGAAAGACCCGTCCCCGCTGATGATTACGACGGTCTTTTCCGGATGGGCCAGCTTGGCGGCCAGACCGAACGGCAACCCGGTTCCCAGGCAGCCGAACTGGCCGCCGGCCGCCCCCAGCACAGCGGCCTTTTGCGTGGCCATCAAACCGGTGGCGCCGTAGTAGGAGGTGTCTCCGCCGTCCACGACGTAGATGGCGTCATCCCCGACGGCCTCCCGGACCCGGGCCACCATGCGGGCGGGATGTATGGGGTATGAGGGCTTTTCCCGCGATTCGATCTCCTCTTGAATCAGGGGCGCGTATGCCTCGGCGAGGCTGTGCCGCCATGGGCCGTGGTCCCGCTTTTCCACCAGGGGATTCAACCCCTCCAGGGTCAGGCCCACGTCCCCCACCAACCCCACGTCCGCGGCCCGGTTCCGGTCGATTTCAGCGGCATCGATATCCACCCGAACCAGTTGGGCCTGTGGAAATATCTGGCCGAACATGAGGAGCCAGTTAAATCGAATGCCCATGGCCACGACCAGATCGGCCTGGCTGAGGGCCGTAAGAATGCCCATCAGGCCGCCGTCCCAGAGCGACAGGGGATGCAGATCCGATACCGCCCCGCGGCCCGTGTTCAGCAGCACAAAGGGCATGCCTGTCGTATCGATGAAGTTCTCAAGGGCCTTGTCGCAGTCACTGGCCCCTACCCCGCTGCCGCATAACAGGATGGGGCGTTCCGCCAGGTTGATGAGGGCGGCCGCGTCCTGAAGCAGACGGGGCGAGGGGGCGGGCCTCGTCACGCGGCTGCCGGCCCCGGGCAGGACCAGGGCGTCCAGGTCCGTGGTCACATTCAACACGTCAGGGGGAAGTTCAAGAAATACGGGCCCGGGACGCCCGGACACGGCCTGACGAAAGGCCGTGGCAATATAGTCGGGGATGCGCTTGACGTCATAGCAGGTATCCTGCCACTTGACCGTGGCCTTGACCATGTCCGGCTGATTGATGTCTTGCAGGGCCCCCAGGCCCCGGTCCCGCACCGGCGCGGCTCCGCCGATCAACACCACGGGCGCATTTTCCTGATAAGCGTTGACCAGACCTGTCAGGGCATTGGTGAAACCGGGCCCCGCCGTTACCAGGCACACCCCGGGCCGCCCCGTGTACACGGACCAGGCGTGGGCCATCATGGCCGCGGCCTGCTCGTGCCGGACGTCCAGGAGGCGCACCCCGTACTCCATGCAACCGTCATAAATCCGGTCGATGTGCCCGCCGGAAAGCGTAAAGACCGTTTCAACGCCTTCGATTTCCTTCAAGCATTTGACCACCAGATGTCCGCCATAGATATCCGTCATGAGACCCTCCCTGTAAAAACCGCAATGGGACCCGAACTTGAAGCCACA
>JAFDKD010000901.1 GCA_019307165.1 Deltaproteobacteria bacterium
AAGATGTGCGGAGATTTGCCTTCGTATATTAAACGGCGAATCCCCTGTGGATATTGTCCCGGAGCGAACACGCAATATAATGATGTTCGATCAGCGTCAACTCAAACGCTGGAGTATTAGTGAGGAAAAGCTTCCGCCCGAAAGTATTGTGCGGTACAGAGAGTTTTCAATCTGGCAGCAGTATCGATGGCAAGTCATTGGATTAATTGCTGCCGGCCTGATCCTAACTTCGATCATTTTTCTTTTGTGGGTTCAGTGGATGAAGCGCAGACATGCAGAAACAAGGGCACATAGGAGTGAAGTCAAGTATCGAACAGTTGCCGATTATACTTATGATTGGGAATACTGGGCGAGTTTTGATGGAAAATTTCATTATGTTTCTCCTTCCTGTGAGCGCATTTCTGACTATACTGCTCAAGAATTTATGGACAACCCTTCACTTTTCCGTCAGATCATCGTGCCGGAGGATAAAGGAATTTGGGATGAACATTATTGTAATTCTCGAGAGGAGTTGAGTGGGCGAGAATTGGAATTTCGTATTCAAAGGCGGAATGGCGAGATCCGCTGGATAGAACATGCTTGTCAGCCGGTGTATGGTGATCAAGGCAACCCCTTAGGTTTCCGAGCGAGCAACCGTGACATTACTAAGCGCAAGCAGATGGAAAAGATGTCTCAGTCGCTTCGGGATGAATTGGCGCACATGAACCGGGTGTTGACCATGGGTGCCCTGACATCCGCCATTGTGCACGAAATCACCCAGCCATTGGCAGCGATCTTGAGCAATACACAAGCTGCGCTTCGATTTTTAAACCATGAAGACCCTGATTTCGACGAAGTGCGGGAGGCGCTTTTGGATATTATCCAGGATGACAAACGGGCTGCAGAGATAATTCGTCGGCTCCGTAAAATGGTGAAAAAGGAAGAACCCGTCCATGAGTCCTTTGACATAAATGCCGTTGTTGAGGCATCCATTCATTTGCTTGATAGCGAGAGTATGTTCCAAAATATTTCGGTCGTAAAGGATCTCAAATCTGGACTTCCTCCTCTATATGGTGACCCCATTCAAATACAGCAGGTGATCATCAATCTGCTCACAAACACAATGGACGCGATGAAAGATCGGTCAGCAGATGCCCGCCGTGTGTTCTTGTCCACTCGCACTGATAGGGATAAAGGCGTCTCCGTTACGGTCATCGATTCAGGGCCGGGATTGACGACAGACCAGATTGAAACCGTCTTTAATCCTTTTTATTCGACAAAGGCCGAGGGATTGGGCCTGGGGCTTGCCGTAAGTCGGTCAATCATTGAGGCCCATGGTGGGCACATATGGGTTGAAAATTGTCCTGAGGGAGGCGCCATGTTCACATTCCAGATACCGTTTGGAAAGGAGGTGTGATAGGTGACGGCTGGAAAAGGGACAACCATCTTTGTGGTCGACGATGACCCTTCGGTGCGGAAAGGACTGCGGCGACTGCTCAAATCAGCAGGATACGGCGTCGAAACCTTTGTCTCGGCAGAAGATTTCCTTGATTTAGACAAAAGCGGCAATAGCCCGGCGTGTCTAATCCTCGACCTGAAAATGCCCGGGATGAACGGTCTCGATCTGCAGGAGGAACTCATAGCTCAAAATCGCATCATCCCGATTATCTTTGTCACGGGTCATGGAGATATTCCCTCAAGTGTAAAAGCCATTAAAAAGGGCGCGGTAGATTTCCTTTCCAAACCCTTTGACGATGAAAAGCTTTTTGATGCGGTTGAAGAGGCCCTTATAAAAGACGCTGAGGCCCGGGCTGTTTCGTTAGAAGAAGAAGGTATCCGGAAAAGCCTGGGCACCCTGACGCCGCGGGAATATGAGATCCTGAAGCACGTCATCGCCGGTCTGCTAAATAAACAAACCGCTTACGTCCTTAAAATATCTGAGAAAACCGTAAAGGTTCACCGTGCCCGGATTATGGAAAAGATGGGCGTCGACTCAGTGGCCCAACTCGTACGGCTTGCCGAAAAAGTCGGGGTCCAACCTGCTGAGGGTTCAATCTAACCCGCATTTCTTTCCAATCCAAAATCTAAAGTTGATGGTCTTGTAAAAAGTCCTATTTTATATTTTTGCGTTTTTTGTACCTTTTTGCAGCCATATCTCTCACATTTTGCGTTTTTTGTACCTTTTTGCAGCCATATCTCTCACAGAATAATTTTTGCGGCCATATCAAAATCCAAATTAGAATTCAGTCCTTATTCCGGGCACATACCCCTAATCACACCACTGTATAGGACTAAAGTCCAATGGACTAAGGTCCAATATCTTTTTTCTTTTTTTGTTGTTATTTTACGAATATCCCTAAGAAAGCGTTCTTTCCGTTCATTGAGGCGGGTGAATCAAGAGGGCCAATGCAGGTGAAAAAAGCGATTGTTTACATTGTCGACGATGATGATTCGGTGCGGGGCGCTATCAAGAGGCTGCTTCGTTCAATGGGGTTGGAGGCACAGGCCTTCGCATCCGGAGACGATTTTCTGAAATCCGAGTTTAGGGATCAAAACGCCTGTCTGGTTGCCGATGTCAAGATTCCGGGGATGAGTGGTCTGGAGCTTCACCAGGAACTGATTGAGAGGGGTTTCAGACTGCCGGTAATTTTCATCACCGGTTTCGATGATGAGGAAACTCGGAGCGAGGCCAGGAAAAGCGGGGCGTTCGGCTATTTCCGAAAGCCGGTCGATGATCAGGCCTTGCTGGATGCCATCCAGTTGGCCTTGAGCCCGGATGATAAAGAATTAAGGAGAAATAAATGAGAAAAGGAGAAAAGGCGATTAAAAAGCTGCTAATCGTATTTATGGTACTGACAATTGGTTGTTTCCTGGTAAACGATGCTTATGCACAGAGCCCGGAGGGAACCTGGCATGGTGAGAGAGTCGGGGTGAAGTTTTACCCATCAGGCCAAAACATGGCCTACGACAAACCGGCAAAGACGGTCCATCCCAAGCTCACCGAACACTCCCAGAAAATGGTGCCGGGTGTATATCAGGTGGCCGAACGCATCTACCTGGCTTACGGCTACGCGTTGACGAGCCCGGCCATGATCGTCGGAGATGATGGTGTCATCATCATCGATCCGCCGGAGGACGTAAACAAGGGCCGCCGGACGCTCAAGGAACTCCGAAAGTTCTCAGACAAACCTGTCAAGGCGGTGATCTATTCCCACTGGCACATCGATCATTTCGGTGGCGTGGCAGCTTTTGTCTCTCACGAAGATGCCGCTTCCGGCAAGGTCAAGATCATTGCTCACAAGACTTTTATGGCCAACGTCATTAAGAGTTCCGCTGGTGCCGACGGCCCTATTATCAGTGCCCGCGTCGACTACTCGCTCGGCACGCTCCTCGATGTTGATGCCAAGGGTCGGATCAATGGTGGGCTGGGCCCGGACTTCGTTATCGAGAACCCCAGCCTGATTCCACCAAACGTCTTAGTCGATGATGAACTCGACATCACCATCGCCGGAGTCAAGATGCATATCCCCTGGATTCCGAGCGAGGCGCCGGACGAGATCGCCGTGTGGTTTCCGGATCTTGAAGTCCTTCACACGGTCGAAATCCTCCAGGGGGAGTCGTTCCCGAACCTGCACACCATTCGCGGTACCCGCTATCGCGACCCTGAGCTTTGGTTCAAAGGCGTAGACCGCCTGCGCAAATTTCCCGCGAAGTATATGGTCCCCTCCCACGGACGTCCGGTGTCTGGGAGAAAAGAAGTCGCCGAAACGCTGACGGCCTACCGTGATGCGATTCAGTTTGTCTACGACCAAACCATCAGGCACATGAACAAGGGCATGGTCCCTGACGAACTTGTGGAAGTTGTGAAGCTCCCTCCCCATCTGGCGAATCATCCATGGCTTGGTGATTTCTACGGCGGCGTTCCTCATGCAGTACGACAGATCTACGTTGGGGAGCTTGGCTGGTTCCAGGGCGACCCA